>NZ_CP180216.1:0-8275 GCF_047553015.1 Carnobacterium sp. TMP28 | reverse complement strand
CCCCAAAGGCTAGAATCATTTAAAAAAGACCGTTTAAATCGTTTCTAAGCTATTTATGTATAAATACGAGCAATTAGCTTTAAAGTTCGTTAAAACGACTTTAAATAGTATTATAAGTCGTTTTAAGTGGATTATATTTAAATCTTTTTCATTTATTCGTTTGATCTTTCTTATGAGAACAAAAAAATGGACGTAAAAAAGATTGAATCAACAGATAAATAAACGAAAGAATAGTAAAAGCTACTGCAAAAGAACTTAACGTCATTAAGAAAGCACCAAAAGCTGTATTGAACACATTGTTAAAAATAAACGTTATCGCTGCATAGGTAATAGCTAGTATCCAAAAAGTTTTTTGATTCATGTCTAAGCTCCTAACGATTCGTTTTTTAAAAAAAAGTGTTAACTAATTTTTTAAAGAAAAATAGATTAGACCATTTTTTTATTTAACGAACGAGTTCTGATTTTCAACTGTTAACTTCTTGTTTGGCAGGCAATGGGTTTGTGATTACAAACCCCAAAACGTTGTTTTGACCTGATAGGAAACTTCCTATAACCTTACGCTCTTTCATCTTTATTTTTTTCAAAATAAGTACAAAAGGTTGTTGTCGCTTTGCTCGATTTTTTTAAAAATAAGGAAAAATAAAAAAGATAAACGAAGATCACTTTGTCTCTTTTTCTCTTTTTTATTTTAGATTTTATATTCTTTCTATTAATTTTTTTGATCTATCCTTCTTTGTATTTTAAACAAAGGGCGCACTTATACCCCACTTTTTCAAAATGGTGGTTGCAGTTTAAAGAATTGAGAAAGGGCGCACTTACACACGATTTCTATCGTGTGTGCTAAAAGCCAAAAAGAAACCTAAAAAAACACTTTCCAAGTGATCTTTTAGGTTTCTTTTTTATGTGTGAAAATTCCTACGGAATTTAAAAATTCGCTTTGCTCATGTCTAAAAAAATTAAGTTTAATTCTCTCTATTTTTCATAAATTGAAAACAATGAACAAAAGTGAAAAGAATTTAATTTAACTCTTTACGAGCTCATTTGTCGACCGATCAATAAAGGCTAATTCTAAATTCAAGCCGGTAGCAATTTTTGTAATCGTTTTTAACGTAGGAGTGTAAGAATAATTTTCTACACGAGCTATTTGTGCTTGAGAAACATGAACTTTTTCAGCTAACTCTTTTTGAGTAATATTTTTATCTTTTCGAATACTAGCTAATAAAGCCGTCAACTCAATCAATGTTTTATCTTCTTGTGAAAGGCTATTAATTTCTTGCTTTACATCTGTCCATTTCACTGTAATCATCCTTTCTTACGTTTTATCCAGTCCGTTAATTCGCGTTTAGCTTGTTCGATTTCTCTTTTCGGTGTTTTTTGTGTTTTTTTCCTAAACTGATGGAGTAAAACCAATTGATTATCTTCTAAGCTTGCAAAGAAGACGCGATTAGGGACGGGTCGAAGCTCCCAAAGTTTACCGTCAATTTGTTTGACAAGAGGCTCTCCTACAAAGGTTCCATCGTATTCTAATCGTTCAATTTGATAGTAAAGTTTTTTCAATGTTGATTTATTTTCTTTGGTTAAATGATTATCGAGTTCTTTAATCCATTCCATTATTTGGCTATACCCTTTTTTATCTTCATAGATTTCAACGTCATATTTTTTCATAACCACTCCGATCACGTTCTTTATAAACCTACAATATATCATGAATGATATATTGTCAATTATGGTTATATTAAGTATTGCGAAAATTTATAAAATAAATACAAAAAAACATTGTTTTAATAAGATTTTTTTTACGCCTAGATAGAATTAAAAGACACTTATAAACGACAGTAGAAATTCAATCAGATCAATGGCTGCTGCCTGTCGATTTTGGGTAGACCTTATTCATTTTATATAAATTAGAATTATATGTCGATGTAGAATATAATGTAATGAAAAAGGACATAATCTATAATAACAACTCGTTAGGAGATAATTAAATGGGAGCTAGACTATTAGAAAGAATTAAAAGAAATTGGGCTAATAGAAAATGGATCATTTATGGAGCTACCTTTGCCTTCTTGATTGGTGTGCTTTTTAAATTATATTAAATACGAATAGGAGTAAAATTGATATGAAAGTAACGAAAATATTCGTTCATTTAATTGCAATTGCTATGCTAGTTTTCCTTGGATTTGTGTATGCTGCATATGTCAAACGTGACGGTAGCTTGTTATGGGTTCCTGGTATTTTGTACTTTTTTGTTATTTGTTTTAATTGGTATCTCTATTCCAGATTATTTAATAAATTAAGTAAAAACAAATGAAAAAGATACATGAAATGACATAGAATCGTGTATCAATAATCTTATTACATCAGGATTATTTTTGTTTTTTTATCACTTTTATTTTATTTAATATTAGGATAATTGTTGAAGAAATAAGTCCGAAAAAACCAGTGTATAACAAAAATCTGCCTAGATCATAATTCAAGGATAGTTCTTTCTGCATTCTTATTGTTTCCTGTTTGTCCATAGGGCTAAAATCTTGAATAGGAATAAGAATGGCCCATAAAAAGTAACCAATAATAATAATTACTAAAGATATGATTAAAAATGAAAATATAATTTTATTTGATTTAGATTTCAATATTTTTAATCCCTTCCTGTTTAGTCGGTATCACTTAATTAAATACATGAAATTAGATAGAATCATGTATCCTGAACCTTATTAAGTCTATGTTGCTTCTTAAGATAATTATGTAAAAATAAACTGAATAATCTTATTTTTTATTGAAGTAAATTTAATAATATATCTGCTACATACGTCTCCAAAAATGCAGCAATAATCATCATTGGGAGAATGAATAGAACGTATAGTTTAATAGCTTCTTGCCCTCTTTTTTTAAAAGATATTGTTACTTTGTTTTTTAAAAAAATATTTTTAATTTTTATTCGAATAAATTGGTTCAACTCAAAAAGAACGGCTGCAAATAAACAGAAGGCAAAAACCTCAACAAAATAATAGGGCATACTCGAAACAATTAGCTGTATTCCTTTAACTAAATCAATTTGTAGCACGATTCCAAAAGCAATACCTATAATAGCAGAAGGTATAATGATGTTTAGTAGGTATAAAAATTGTACTGGAACTATAGCAAGAATCAGCATCTGTAGAGGGACTTTAAAACCATTATTAAGAATAAAAGCCTCCACTTTTTGTATCCCGTTTAATTGTGTAATTTGTTCGCTAGTACTTACGGACTCGATTATTTTTATAAAATCTAAGTTTAAACTTAGTATGTAAGTTATTAAAGTTATAACTATTGACAGACTTGTTAGAAATAAAAAGAACTTACTGGCTCTTTTAAAAGTTTTTTTATTCTCTAGATATAGAAGCATGTATCTCTCCTTTGTTTGAATTATTTATATACCTCTTGATTTTAATCTATTTATTTTTTGGTTACTACAAAATATTTTGTTGAGTAGGCTAATCTCAAATATATGAAATTCTATAGATTTTCATATATTAAGGTGATATATGAAATTGGATAAAGTCGTGTATCCAGAATCCTATTAAATGGGATTCTTTTTTTATAAAAAAAAGTTATAATGATATTAAAATAACTATAAATATTTATAAAATGAGATATATTAGATATTTTTATTTATTTAGATAGCAAATTTAAAAATTTGTTTTTAACTAATATATATTACAAAAGAGAATAAAGTTATGAAAAAAAAATGGATTTCACTTTTATTACTTATTATAGTGATTACAGGCGGCTTATATTTTTTTATTGCAAGTACTCAAAAAGAAGACGGATCAAAAGAATTTCCTTACAATACAGATGAAGAAGGGTTAGAAGCTGCTCAAGAAAATATTGGCACAACTATTTATGTTGACGAGGGTTCCGAATTATATCAAATTATAGTAGAACCAGAAGAAGAAGAGTTGTATAACAAGTAGTTTGTACAAGTTGAGTCTAAATTATTATAGATACATGGAATTCTATAAAGTCATGTATCCAGAACCTTGATTAAACAAGGTTCTTTTTTTAAAATTTTTATAATATATTAGTAGTATAATCAAAAATAATAATACTTTTATATAGTTCGATACATAAATGGAGAGTGAAAAAATGAAGAAAAAGTATGTTATATCTATTCTATTTTTTAGTGTCATTGCTCTATTAATTATTATTCAACTAAACCTACCAGAATCTCCTCGAGATACGATTCGCGGGACTTTCCAGTCTAAGATAGATTCAAATAATAATTTAAATGTTCAATTAATATTTGAAAGTGACGATAACAGTTTTGTTCAGTATCACGAAGGGAAGCAAGTTGATGAGGGAACTTATGAAAAAACTGATAATAATATTTATCTATTGAAAAGTGAATTGCAAGATACTTATATCATACTGCAAGAAGATAACTTATTTTATTATTACAACACTATCTTAAACAATCCTGTAATCAATGATATGGAGTTAAAACTAACAGCACCAGCGTATATTGACCAAACTAATTTTTAATACATGAAATGGTATAGAATTATGTATCCGGAACCTTATTAAATACTATTTTCTAACTCAGATGAAGATAGATTAGTACTATTGAATAAACCTTTTTCAAAATTTTTTTCTTTCTTTGTTTCTATTAATATCTCATTAATAACCTCGACACCATACTCCGTTATTAGAAAATTAATAGATAGATAGGATTGTAAATAAACATCAAATTTTGGATTGGTTCGATAGATACTCCACTGTTCACTTGTAAATAAATCTGTTAATGGAATGACAGGAGACTCCATAGTTCCAATAATGATGTTATTGAAACCGATATATTCTGAAATTCCTTCTTTGAACCAAAATGGAATATCAGTTTCAGATAAATCTAATTCAATTAATTTTTGTGACAAAGTATAATGAGTATATTCATGTAATAAATTGCGTTGATAATTCCAGATAATTGGAGGTATATCTTTTAGTAAAGCCTCTCTATTTTCAGGTAATATACCTATTGTATTTATCTCTGGATTATTGAAACCTATTGCATAATCTAGACCAGAGAACGATTCTATCTCTTTTTTATTTTCAAAAATGATAATATCATAAGGAATAGTATAACTAGTCTTAAATAGATCCTTATTTTTATTTATAGCTAAATCTAGTATTCTTTTTGTTAGAGGTATTAAGTTTTTGTCACTATCAGGATAATAAATAGTTAAATGCTTATGCACGTCTCTATTTAAAACATTAATTTTTTTTGATTTCTCTAAAGTGTCTATTTGCTTAGACAGAAAAGAAGATAGGGAATTTCTATTAACTATTACTCCTACTAGTAGAATAATAATCAATATTGATAAAATGATAATGTACCTTTTTTTCAAACTAACCACTCCAAAATAAAGAATTATTTGAGATTATTTAGTAGCAATTTCTTTATTAGTTTTATCCTTGATTACTAAAAAACGAGTTCATAACTACTTCTATCACTTCTATGATCGATTTTACTTAAGAATAAAGATAAATCAATACATGAAAGGACCTAAAATTGGGTATGTAGAACCTTTTCAAACTAGGGTTTTGTTGGCTTGTATTCTTCTTTTAAAATAGCGTATAAATCCATATCTTTATATACTTTATCGCGTAAGTAAGATTGCCTCATGGTACCTTCTAACACCATGCCATTTTTTTTCATAACTTTACTAGAAGCAATGTTATCTGAAATACATTTTGCCTGAATACGAACCAAATCCATCTTATTAAATCCAAAGGCCATAATTTCTTTAGTAGCTTCAGTAACTAAGCCTTTACCCCAGTATTTTTTAGATAATGCATATCCAATCTCTGCACAGTTATTTTTTGTTTGCCAACTAACAAAATCTATCGTTCCTATAAACTTGCCGTTATCTTTGAGTTCGATTCCCCAAGGAGCGATTTGTTTTTTCTGATACTTATCCAATATATCCTCAATAAAATTTCTAGTATCTGAAATGGTTTTATGAGCGGACCATGTAACGTACTGAGCCACTTCTTTGTCAGAAGCATATTCAAACATGTCATCAAGATCTTGTATTGTGATTTTCCTAAGAATTAAACGATCTGTTTTCAAAATGGGTATATCCTCATAAATTTGTTCAATGTGCATTTGATTTCCTCCGATACAGATAGAATGGTGTACACGATTTAAATAACTTTAATTATACAGAATATTTAATTTAATTAATAACGATTATCTAATACATGAAATGAGATACAATCGTGTATCCCGAACCCTTTAACCCCAGGGTTCTTTTTTTATGTACGTGTTCAATACACGATTTTACTTTAACCAGCGCTGTAATCGCCTATTCTTTTTTGTTAAATAGACGGCTGAAAAACCCTTTTTTAATTTGTGCTGGTTCAGTTTCTTTTTTAGTTTCAGCATTAGGAACATACTGCTCTTTTTGACTTGTGTTCTCTCCGGCATTTTTAGATGATTCTAACTGCAATTGTTCTATTTGCTTATTCGTTTGTAAGGTAAGACGCTGTTGCTGGTCCAATAAAGTTTGGAACTGATGGAGTTGTTTATCCTTTTGATCCAGTTGCTCATATAACTTTTTCTGAACCTCTTTTAGTTCATTAATTCGTGTTTCCATTATGACAACCATATGGTTGTCATAGGTTGTCTCTTCGGTTGACACATCTTCAAAATTCCTTATTAAATCAATGATAGGAGTTGTCAACCTGTAAACTCCGTCTATTTTTTTGGGTTGACTACTTTTAGGTAATTGGTTAATTCGCTTGTATACAGCTTGTCTTGATATTCCAAGTTCTTTTGAAAGTTCTTTAACAGAAATAGTGGACATTTTAATCACCTCTTATCTGGGTAGTAATTTTTAAGCCAATTATCTAAAGGTACTTTTAGCTCTGGGTTTGATTTTTTATCATCGTCAATTTTATTTTGTCTGATAAAGTTATTACGAATATCGACTTGTACTATTTTGCGTCCACGTTTAGCAGTAAGAATTTCTAGTTGCATATCGCTAATTTTTAAATTTATTTCATCTATAGCTTTTTGAAGAACTTGTGTCTTTAAAGAGTTAAATGAGTAGCTTTTTGGAGCACCTAACCATTCTTTGAATTCTTCAGGAGTACCTCTGAGTACAGTTGCTTTTTTACCTCTGTCTTTATCAGTTTCACGCATAAGCTTGTATAGTAGTATTGAATATCTGCTGTTTAGTTGTACTGTATCGAAAAGTAGGTGTTGTGTATAGTTACCTTTCAACGTAAGTAGATATGGGGCAAAGTCTTCATTGATTCTTAGTTGTACTTGGCCGTTTTCCCAAACTTTAGCAGTTTCAAACCAACCAGTCATTGTAACAGAACGTTCCTCGTCATTGTAAATAAAGATGTCTTTTTTACGTAAATCGTTGAGATTAGAAGCTAATTGACTATATGTACGACCACTTCGCTTCATTCCTAACATCTGACTGATTTCATACATAGAAGTATCAATAACATTAAATTTCTCATCATTTGGTTTAATTTTTGAAACTATAAAATCCATAATTTTTAATTCTTGAGCATTTAGATCATGACGTGCTTTAGTTATTAAATCATTATGTTCTACTACAAAATAACGTTTTTGGTCTTCAACATCTTCTGCATTAAAATTCCTATCATTTGTCCAAAGATCTAATTTTTTCGACATATTTTTCACCTCATATTCGAAGTATACATTAAAACAATAGCTAAAACAAAAATAATAGGAGAAACAACTATGGTGTGGTGTGTATTATACTATGGTGTGGTGTGTATTATACTATGGTGTGGTGTGTATTATACTATGGTGTGGTGTGTATTATACTATGGTATATGTCTGTTTAAGCCTGTGGTTAAGCTATTCATAAACTCCTAAGTACTTAGAAGTATTAATCAATTATTATATAAAGTATTAAAAAGACAAATTTGCGTTTTGCGTTTCATTTTATTAAAAATAGTAATATCCTATAATCAATAGAATCATTTATAAACAAGAATTAGAAACAAAGACAAAGTGTCGTCTTTACTCATAGACTAAGATTCAATAAAAGATAATAAAAACCCCAAGTAATAAAAGGAAACCTTACTCCGTAAGCTGAAAGCCATCTTAAAAAAGTCAAAAGAAGTCGCTACGCTCCGTTTGCAATGAAAACGAGAGGATTCTGGTAACTTCTTGTAAAACGGCTTAAAAGCTTATTTAGCTAAGAATCAAAAGAGTAAAGAGCTCACTTCGTTCGTGCAGGGCAGGCCCTACATA
>NZ_CP180215.1:0-4923 GCF_047553015.1 Carnobacterium sp. TMP28 | reverse complement strand
CGCTGCGCTCCGTTAGCAAGGAAAGCCAAAGGGATATATCTATTCTTTTACTAATGTGGTTACACGCTACTTTTTTGCTAAATAAGCTAGGTAGAGGAAAGAAGGCTCACTTCGTTCGTGCAGGGCAAGCCCTACATACCCAAAAACACCAAAAAACTCTGTACCTTTTGATTCAAGCGGAACTAAAAAAATGTTCGTCCGACAAAACGAGCTTTTATCGGGATCGTCCTCGCGTTCTTTTTTGGGTGTATTCCTCGTCAAATTCCTTTTTAAATTGACTATCGAGCTGATTATTTTTAGAAGAAAGAGAAATATCATCTGTTAATGCTTTAAACATGCTCTTAAACGCTTGTATTTCACTTGTACGCTCTTTTAAGAAACTTTTGACAGTATTGTATATGATTCGTACTTCCTTCTTTAAATCGCTTATACGGCTCTTTAAGCGGTCATTCTCTCCAGACAAGGTATTATATTCCAGAACCAGCTGATTATAATCCTCAATATTCGTATGATTCGTATTTTTTTGTTCTTTTATTTCTTTTTTCAACGCTTTATTTTCTTGATACAAATCCGTATCTAACAAATTTAAAAAGCGACTTTCACTTTTCTTAATATACGTATTAAAATCTTGCATTTTATCGAAATCTTTTTTTGAAAGAATCACGTTTCCTGTTTCTCGTTCCACTTTTTTAGGAATATCTATCCCTAAAAATTTTTCGCCACTCGGAATTTTTATTTCTTCTCGTTCGGTCGTCGCCTTGATATCGTCCAGCGATACGGTTATTTTTCTGTCGGTAACATATGCTCGAAATTCTTCTCTCATTTTTTCTGTTTCTTGTTGAACCTCTTTTTGCTCTCGTTTCATTTCTTTAAATTCAGGAACCGTTAAATTTTTTCTTTCTGAACCTTTTTGTCCTCGTTCAATATTAAATTGCGCCTCTTGTAAATAAGTAGGTAATTTCTCTTGAATGTCACGCAACGTTTGACGATTGAACACTCGTTTCGCACTTAATTTACCTTCGGGATCAAAGGGAACAATCCCCATATGCATATGCGGGGTAGTTTCATCGACATGAACGGTCGCATACCTAATATTATCTTCGCCAAATTTTTCAGAGAAATACTCTTTCGCAGCTTCAAAAAACTCTTTCGTTTCGTTATCATTCAATCCATTAAAAAAAGATCGATCACTTGTAATAATCCATTCGTTTACCAAAACGGCGTCACTTCTGACGGCTCGTGTACTGGCTTTTTTTTCATCAATAAATCGTTGAATATCTTTTTGATAATGTTCCGTTCGCTTCACCAATTCATAATTCAAGTGGGAACGGTCGGGATCAATTTCCTGATTGGAATGATTCTGTCCTTTTCGTTGATTATGATTCCCAATTCCTGTTAAATTTCCTGCTTTCATCTTCTGCATTCTCGCCGCAACCATGGACATAGAACAAGCACTCCTTTTTAGGTCTGTACGGATAATCTTCCATGTAAAGTATAACACACTATACCTTACGAGTAAGGTGTGCGCTCTGCGAGGCTAAAAACCGTCTGTCCACTCTGCCCCTTTTTTCGCCTTTAGGCTGAAAAGGTTCTTCGAGGACAGGCACGAAAAACGTCGGAATGCCCGACTATTTTTTTCATGCAAAACAAAAAAATCCCCCTCGCCTTTTTGGCAGGGGACTTTTCTTTAAAAAAAAGAGATGAAAAGCAAGAGAAAAAACACGTTAAAAGTGTCATACATTTGTATGACAAAATGTATGACACTTTTAACACATATGTATACATATGTAATACATGACCTCTTACAAACGCTGGTATGACAGTCTTTTTAAGAGGGGTAAGAAAAGGCCGTTTTTCGCCTTCTAGGCGCCTGAATCTCTTTATGCTCTTTTTTAAAACCTACTGATTTATCTTTTTAGTATATTTTTCTAAAATCGACACGTATAAATGACAGTAAAAAAGCAGTCAGATCCATACCTGCAAACTGTCTATTTTGGGTAGATTTTAAGTAGATAGTTAAAAATTCCAACCACATTATTTTATTGGCTCTCCGAACCACTGATATTCTATACCTGCTTCATCTCGTAAAATGGAGTCAGAGATAATTTCAAATGTTTGAGTGTGTTTCTTCTCCTTTTTATCCTTGTAACTAATTTCAATGAACTCATCGTCAGATTTAAATGTTAGTAATTTCGTATCATAGCTATTAGACTCTTCTGCCCAAACCACTTTTAACTGGTCACTCTCAGGGAAAATACCGTAAGCTAATGGAACAGAAGTATCAACATCTCCTCCATTTTGGTAAATAAAAAGATTCGGATCTATTTTTTTATTAGAACAACCTGACAAAATAAATAAAGTAATTACAGCAATCGCAAAGATATATTTATTTTTCATAAATTTCCTCCTCTAATCAATATTTATATAAATGGTACCTCATTTTTTAAGCGCATACAATAAGGTTTACACTATTATATATGCTTAAAGTTCTCGATACATGAAATGACATAGAATAGTGTATCCTGAATCCTTTCACCAAAGGATTCTTTTTTTACTAATCAAACTCAATTTGTGAGTATTTAATCGGTTTTGTAGAGTAAAAAAATTGAAAACCTCCTTCTTTTGTATTACAATGTACATACAAAAGAAGGAGGTTGATTTTAATGACTGCAATATCACTAAGAATTGATTCTCAAGAAGAAAAATTAATTAAAGAATATGCTAAATCTAAAAATATCACTGTTTCTGCTCTATTTAGAAACTCTGTTTTAGAAAAAATAGAAGATGATATTGATTTAGATTTATATCACCAGGCTATGAAGGAGCACAAAGAGCATTCTCAAAGTATTTCCTTTGAAGATATGTTGAAGGAGCTGGCTGATTGATATGAGCTTGGGTTATCAAGTAGAGTTTGAAAAAGGAGCTCAAAAAACGTTAAAAAAAATGGATAAACACCAATCTCTTTTAATTATGGGATGGATCAAAAAAAATCTAGTCAATTGTACAGATCCTAGACAGCATGGAAAAGGATTAGTCGCTAATCGTTCAGGTGAATGGCGTTATAGAATAGGCGATTATCGCTTAATAGCGGATATTAACGATGAAACAGTTACTATTTTAATGTTAGAAATTGGGCATAGAAAAGACATTTATCAATGAATGTATGAAGATACTTATAGACGTGCGCCTAGAACCTTGTTAAACTAAGGTTCTTTTTTTGAAATCATAATTAATAATTCCTAATGCAGGGAGAGAGAAAAACATATAAACAATTAAACCAATCCAACCTATGTAATACTATTAAGAATTTTTTTTAATATACAGCTTTAGTGCTTTTATAGCTAGAATCAAAGTGTATACAGCAAGTAATGATAGGGTGAATACCAATGCCATTTGAATTACCGGTAATATAAAAAATATGTCTGAATTCATAAATAGAACCTCCTCATCTTATAATTAAAATACCATAGGCAAAGCAAGTATTCTAGCTGAGTTTACTCAAATTTTTGTTATGATAAACTCGCCTTCATTTTAGGATACACTATTTTGGATAGAATCGTGTATCCCGAATCCTTTACCTAAAGGGTTCTTTTTTTATGTCCGCCCTCAATACACGATTTCCTGTTTTAACAAGCGTAATCAGGTATCAGCTTTCCTCTTTTTTTGCGTGTATTCGGGCTAATCGTTCGTTCAATTCGTCCTGTTCTTCTTTAGAAAGCATGGTTTCCTTTGGTTGAATATAGTCCTCTTTTGCCCAATCGGGTAGGACTTCTTTGCGGGTTACAGTCTTATTTTTTTTCTTATCATATTTTCCGTCAATCCACTTCTCAGTTTTTTCGGATTTCCATGTAAAAATATAACTTTTAACAGGATTTCCACGAGTGTTAGATTTCACTTTTTTTATTTTTAAACCAGGGAAAAACTTTGGCAACTCACGCATGACAGGTTCTAATATGTTTTTATCAATATGACTAGGAACGTAATAGTCAGGTGTATCTAACAACTGTTTAAAGTCATCGAGAGAAAACTCTCTCTTACCTACCGTCCGCCACTGTTTCAATAAACGATAGACAGTTTTAGCATAAGTGGAACGGATTAAAGTAAATTCCTCAAGTTCATAAGAGGTAAACTCAACATTTAGGCGGTTTACTACATACTCGAATTCTTCTGTCACCTTCACTGTAGCAGTCATATCGCTTAAATCATCACTCCAATCTATACGGAACCGACTAAACAGATTCATTAACTCTAAAGAATTAGAAGTACGCTCAATATAGTGGATTTGGCTAATTTTTTTAACCAAATTCTCCATGGTTTCCTCAAAACGTTTGTTATGGGTAAGAGAATAGTTTGACAATTCAGTAAGCCCATGCTTGTCAAACTGTACTTCTCGTGTGCTAACATCACGTAATTTAGCAATGATAGCAAAGAAAAAGTTCATTTCTTCACTCGTCCAATTTCGCATGGGAACCGTATTCAGATCATTATGATACTTTACAACTTCGTTAGCCATTTAAAAACCTCCCAGTAAAGTTGTTTTTATAATACCAATAACGGCTTATAAAAACAACTATATGTTTTTATAAGCCGACATTTTGTTTTTATAAGCCGACATTTTGTTTTTATAAGCCGACATTTTGTTTTTATAAGCCGACATTTTGTTTTTATAACGACTCTGTAACCCTTGGGAGAGTAAGGCGAAAAAGCTCTCTAAACATATTATTAAACATTTATTTAAATATTATATAAACAAGTACCAAAAAAAAGAGACCTTAATAAGCTAAAATTTCGATTGTTACTTAAGTTAAAAAACAGAAAAAAGGAGGTCTTGCTTTCGCAAGCCTCTTGATTAAAAAAAGATCACAATACAAAAGGAAACTTTGCTCCGCAAACTAAAAAGCATTGTAATAGGTCAAAAGAAGT
>NZ_CP180214.1:0-12159 GCF_047553015.1 Carnobacterium sp. TMP28 | reverse complement strand
CACCTGTTTTATCTTTAAACTCTTTAGAGGACGTTAAATTGACCTTTAAATCGATAATGAATAAGATGTATCTTAATTCCTAACACTTATCTGTAGGATCTTTTTTGCGATTATAAAAAAAGTGACGTAAAAAAGATTGAATCAGCAGATAGATAAACGAAATAATAGCAAAAGCTAATCCAAAATAACTTAACGTCATTAAGAAAGCACCAAAAGCTGTATGGAACACATTGTTAAAAATAAACGTTATCGCTGCATAGGTAATAGCTAGTATCCAAAAAGTTTTTTTATTCATTTCTAAACTCCTAACAGTTCGTTTTTTAAAAATTATGTTGATTCATTTTTAGTATGAATCAAATGACTCTTTGTTTCAAATTACGTAAAGACAGAGAGATAGCTTATAGATATTTTTGACTGTTTTTATTTTAAAAAAAGGGGTTAATTAATTTTTTAGAAGGAACTTGATCAAGCTCCTTTTTGTATTTGCCGAACGACTTCTGATTTTTAAATAATAAATTATTGTTTGGCAGGCAACGGGTTTGTAGTCACAAATCCCAAAACGTTGTTTTGACCTGCTAGGATTTTTCCTAGAACCTTACGCTCTTTTATATTTTATTTTTTCAAAATAAGTATAAAAGGTTGTTGTCGCTTTGCTCGATTTTTCTAAAAGTGAATATAAATAAAAAAGCAAGACGGAGGATTTTTTTCTCTGTCTTGCTTTTTTATTTATATGTTTATTAGTTTCTAACGTTCAAAGTTGATTGCATTATTAATCTTATCTACCCATTCATTTGCTTCATCCAAACCTAGAATGAGACGAGAAAATTTTTCGTTTTTTAATTGAATGACTACGGGAGTTTCTTTTCGTGTAACGTTCCAAAAATCTTTTTCTCCGTTGTGTGTCCACGTTCCACTCCATTTATTTGGTATTTCGAGACCAGGGCCTCTAAATCCTTTTTTAACATTTAGAATAGTAGGATCAATCGTTGCGCCCATGACATTTTTCATAGGAAATTCTAACTTATTTTTAAATGACCAAACTTTATCTAAGCCTTGTGGTACTACAATTAATTGATTATTTTCAATTGATAGTTTATTATCCATCTTATTTTCTCACTCACTTTCATCTAAGATTTTTGAACGTTCAATTAATCTGTTTCCTAATGATTCTGATACAGAAGAATTGCATTGAGAGTCATACCATTCTTTTAAAAAAGTTCTTAAACTACGATCTCTTGCTGATAATTCTTGAAAACCTATTAATAATAGATCTAATGTCATATTGCTATTAGGTTTACGCTTTAAATATTCTTTTAAAGTGAGTTCGAACATGGTCCTTTTACTACCAAATTCTCTATAGAGGCTTCCCCTTAAAAGTCCAGTTTCCCTTTCTAAATCATCAAGAGATGTAGCTTCATATCCTCGTTCTATAAAAATTTCACCCATTTTGAGTAAGACCAGATAAGTCTCATATGTTTTTTTTCTTCCCATGAACTTATTTTAGCATAGTTGACTAATTAGTCAACTATTATTTAACAGACTTTTTTTCTCTTAGAAGGTAGAACTCAAGGTCTGTTATTTCATCCCTTTTTGAATATAAACAAAAGGGCGCACTTATACACCATACACACGTAAAGGCGTGTATGGTGTCGTGGCTTATTGCAGAAAAACTCGCAATAAGGTGTGAAAATTTCTTCGAAATTTAAGAATTCACTTCGTTCATGCTACTAAAAAATTAAGGATTGATCACATTTTTTAGAATCCAATTTGCGTATCTTTTTCGACTTTCAGGAGTCAGAACCCAAGGATAATTAATTTCGTAAATGAGGACTTCTGATTCTAAATATAATGGGAATTTTCCATCTGAAAAAACTAAAACTGGTTCAGGAAATTGAGCTTTTTTAACGACATTATGAACACTTTGTCTACTGTCCATTTGCCACCTTTTTTTTAAATCTCCATTTGATAATAATTTAGGAAGAGCGTCTTTTTCTTCCTGAGCTTTTTTTAAAAATTCGGTCGTAAAAGAATCTTTAACAGTATTTTTGCCCCATTCTTGAAACAAGTCGTAGTCATATTTTTCAAAATCAAAGATCATTATATCCTCCTTTAATTTAATTCTATTGATACCCCATATTTAAAACCAATTCTGAATATTATCTCTCTGATTTCTATTTAAAATATTTCCTGACATTTTTTCAATATGTCGACTATCTTTTTTATAAAGAACTCCTATCATAGTTCTAATAGAATTTCGGATTTCTGTTGGGGAAATTGTATTAATAGGAGTATCATACATTGAGATCCCATGAGATAAACTATTTATAACATTCAGCATATTGGTAAATTGAGTTTGCTTTTCTGAAGGGATTTCATACACTTCAAATAGAGTGTTAACAGAGTTACTAGTAACATTCTCAATTCTGTAATTACTCCTAGCATGAGTTTCTAAAACCAATCTAGCTTGATTACCAAAATGTATATGATTGGTTACTTGACCAATAGTACTGTTTGGCTTTAAAGCAAACTTCATAACATTTGAAAATATACTATGATAATAATCGCTATAGTTTTTCAAATCTTGTTTGTTTTTAAGTTTAATTTCACTATCACCCAGTTCATTTTTATGAATATGCCAGAATTTTAAATCATTATTACTCCTAGAAGAAAAACCGAAATTATGAAAATCCATTGAAGAATGGGTAAATACAAATACTTGCACATATGTTTGTAGCGTTTCCTTTATAAAAATATTAATTATCTCTGTTAAATAGTATCTATTATCTGCATCTAAACTAGTTATAGGGTCATCAATTATAACTTGCTTTATACGATTATTAATCGATTTTATTTTGTCGGATAAATCGTAATAAAAATGTAAGAAAGCTAATAATTTACGTTCACCTTCACTTAAATCTCTGGCTAACAATCGTATACTCGAATTACAATGAACTATTTTATAAGTATTATGGTCCGCATTAACTTCTAGACTTAAATCTAAGCCAATAATTTTAAATTGATTATTAACTACCTGAGCAAAAGGCTCTAAATCTGAATTAATATTATTTTGTTTAGATATCCAATCGATGTTTTCACTAATGATTTTACTATTGTCATCAATTTTGTTTTGAATATCTTTAATTATTATCGGAATATTTATATTAGATTCAACGTTATTTAGTAATTGTTCTCCAATCCAAGATTTTGCAACAGATTCAATGTTTTTCAGTTGTTTATCATAATCATTTAACTGTTCGTCTACAATAGCTATCTCGTTAGTAATACTATTATCTAACTGTATTAAATTATCCCAATTGCTCGGTTCCACTTGGAGTTCAAGCTCAGTATTTTCAAGCTTTTTTTTAATTAACGATAGTAAATATGATAATGAGTTTCTAAATTCTATTCGTTCTTTTTCGAAAGAATTGTCAGGGTGTTTCTTTTCATTTTCTATACTCTTTAAAACAAGTTCTTCGTAATTACTCAATTCTTTAATAAATTTGGCATGGCTCGAACTTGTTTTAAATAGTATTTGTTCTCTAACATTCTCAGGATTAAATTGATTCCCACAAAATTGACAAGTTTCATCGTCTTTTTTTCCATGGTTTTGAATATCGTGAATAAGCATTCCTTCAACTAACCAGTTACTCACAAGCTGAGAAATACTTTGCCCAGGTACTAACACCGGCCTTAATAGGTCACCTACTATTTTTTTATATTCAGCGTTAGTTATCTTCAAAACAGTTTTTAATGTATTTTTTTGTAATGTTTTTTCTTCTATTTTTTTTTCTAAATCAACACTACTTGACACCTGATTTGATTCTGTATGTTGACGAATCTCTTTTTTCCATAATTCTAGAGCATGTACAGGATCTTGTACTGCATTAGGTTTTTGATTAATATTCTTAGTAATAGAAAATAGAGTTTTTGCGTTAGAGAGCGCAGACTGCATAATAGTGTATAGTTGTTTTTGATTAATATTCTTTTCTGTATGTAAATTAGCATTTATAAGTTCTATGTTTTCATTTGCTCTTTCAATATTAAAAATAGCTTCCTTATTGTCGATAGCTTCTTTACCAACTGTCAATCGTATACCTGAAATATCATCAACAGCATCAATATTATCTAAAACATATTTTGTATTAAAAATTTTAGAATGCTTATCATCTTGTTTAAAAACCCATTGTGACAAAGCACTTTTACCACTACCATTTGTACCAAATAATATATTTGCTTTTCCAACAGTATCGCTTGTGTTTGAATAATTATTGTATGACTTTACATCAATGTTTGAAAAACTATCTATCATAATCAAAACCCAGCTTTCTTATATTACAAGTACATTTACATGTAAATGTACTTGTTTAGAATTTAATTTAAGTATAGCAATAAATAAATTGATAGATACATGAAATTAGATAGAATCGTGTATCAAAAACAACTATTTGTTTATCAACTATAAAACGTTCTTATTTAGCCCAAAAAAAGCATCCTTTTTATCTCAAAAGGGTGCCTTTTTTCTTTGACTCTTGCGCCACTATTTTTTCAAAAAAACGTCTTTAAAATTTAAACAACTAGTTATGTGTAGTAAAGATATAGCTTTTGAGAGGAATTATTAGGTATAGATATCTTTTCTATGACCTACATTTAAAATAATTATTTTAATTTGTTGATCATCAATATCCGCTAATAATCTATAATTACCAACTCGGTATCTCCAATACTCTCTTAAGTTCCCTTTTAAAGCTTTACCATGTATCTTTGGATCCTCAGTATTCACTAAATTTTTTTCAATCCAAGCTAGAATCATTTTTTGTTGGCCTTTATCTAATTTAGAGAAACTTTTTAAAGCTTTTTTTTCATAAACAACATGATAATTCATATTATAAACCTAGCATTTCTCTTACTTTATTGTGCTCATACAATTCAACAGCCCCATTTTGAATGTCAGCTTCATACTCTTCAATAAACTTCATATCCATTTCATCTTCAATTTTTTCTTCTAAGCTTTTTTTAAATAAGGTTGATAGAGGAACGTTATATAATTTAGCATATTCGTTAAAAGCTTTTTGTTCATCATTGTTAAGTCGAATGGTAATGGTACTCATACAATCACTCCTTTTCATCGTTGTAACACATTGTAACACAAAATAAAAAAATAGTAAAAGACGTGCATTTTTTTCAACGTATAATTGCTTTTAATTAGTCAATTCTGGATACATGAAATTAGATAGATTCATGTATCGTAATCAAATAAGAACTTTAATACTTTTTAATATAGTATTAGAGCTCTTATTTGATTTTTAGCAATTTAACTGATGATTTACTTTGTTTGATTTTTAATAAATAGACAAAAAACGTTCCGCATGTTAATATATTTTAAACGGTTAATATTATTTAACATGCAAAGGGAAAGAGGGATTATTATGGATCAAAGATATGTAATAAAAAACTACGCTCAACTGAAAACTATTTCAGATCCTCTGAGAGTAAAAATAGTTATCATGCTGATCGAAAAAGAATTGACTGTTACAGAGATTAGTAAAGAGATTGGATTAGAAAAAGCAAAGGTTTTTTATCATCTAAAAGAATTAGAAAAACAAAAAATGATTGCTATTGTTAGAAAAGAAGAAGTAAAAGGGAATATCTATAAATACTATAGGGCTACGCATAACGGCTTTAAAATAGACAAAAATTTATTACCTCTCTCAAAAGAATACGCAGAAGATGTTTATAGTTCGCTCATTATGCAACAACTTGAGAATACAAAAGAAGTTATTTCTAAAAATAAACAGTTGATAACAGAAGAGACCAGTATGTCTCAAACGGTACAAATCAGTTGTTCAAAAAAACAATTTGATTTGTGGAAGGAAAAGTACAACCAATTAATAACTGAACTAGATCAAATAGAAAGTGATAGTAATGACCATACTTTTTATATCAATACCACTGCAATAGAAATCGAAAACAACGTTTTTGAATAGTGTTTTTTAATAATTGGAGGGGAAAAGATGAAGATGTTAGCAGATAAAAATTTTCTATCTCTTTTCATGGGACGTTTAACAACTAATGCCGGTGATAGTATTTATTACATAACAACCACTTGGTTAGCCGCGGAAATAACGAATGATCCTTTTTATGTGGGTTTAACAAGCGCTGTTATTTTGATTCCTAAAGGATTGCAATTTTTATGGGGTCCATTAGTAGATCGTTGGAATATCAAACCAGTGCTTATCTTGACCCAACTCATTCAAGCGGTATTGATTTTGATAATTCCTATTCTTTACTATATGAATCTATTGACCATTTATAATCTAGTGCCCATCGTTTTTTTAGCAGCAATAGTCGCAGAACTTGGGTATCCTGTCCAACTAAAAGCTCTACCTGCTATAGTACCTAAAAACAAACTTCTTCAAGGAAATTCTTTATTGGCAATAGCTAATCAAACAGCAGATATAGTTTTGAATGCAGTGTCTGGCATACTATTAGCTATCTTAGGAATAGTCACCTTGTATCTAGTCGATTCAATAATATTTACTCTAGCAGCTCTTTTATTTTCTCTAATAAAATTCAAAAAAACTCCTTTAGACGTTGTTAAAGTAGAAAAGTTAAACTTAAAAAATTATGGTTTAGAAATGAAGGTTGGCTTAAAGGTTGTTTTTAACTCTATGATATGGGTTTTTCTAATAGCAAATGTACTTATTAATTTTTGCTTAGGCGTCATGTACGCTATATTGCCTATTTATGCAAATTCGCTTGGTGGAGAAGAGAAATACGGCTATATACTAACTGCTATTTCAATTGGAATGGTTTTAGGATCCTTGATTAGTACTAAGTTAAATAAAGTTCCCATTGGACTATTCATTTCTTCATCCTATATTGTAGCGTTTGTTTTATGGGGTATTGCTCCATATATGGGTTTTTACGTCTTTCTTTTACTGTTCACTTTATGCTGGATACCAATAGGATCCGCAAATATTATTCTAGGATCCGTAATGCAATCAGCTGTCCCTTTAACTATTATTGGAAGAACCAATTCGGTTATGTCTAGCTTTGGTGCAATTGCAATGCCTATAGGATCCTTAATTGGAGGATTACTTGTAAGATATTATGAGAGTAGTTTAGTTCTTTCCTGGACAGCCATAGGCTTTCTAGCGGTAGGGTTGACCTGGCTATTTAATAAAAAACTTCGAAATCTTCCTAATAGTGAAACCGTTAGTTATAAAGATTTTAATATACCTAAGGAATTAATAGATTTATAATATAATTAATAAATTAACTAATACATGAAATGACATAGAATCATGTATCCTGAACCTTATTAAATTAAGGCTTTTTTTTCTATTATTTATAATCAAAAACGTTAAACGTAAATGGTTGATTGTTATATATAAACCAATGAGTACGTTACTTTCTAACTTATAAATGAGATAATAAAGTTAATAATTTTAGAGAGGAATGAATCATATGATTTGGACAGACTATTTAATAGCCTTTTTTGTATATGTAATATATGCATTAATACTAGTATCAGTACTTTATATAGGTTATTCACTTTATAAAAGAAAGAAAAAAAACAAATAGTCTATTTATATGGATTGTAATATTTATAAGTCAATACATGAAATGAGATAGAATCGTGTATCCCGAATCCTTTAACACTGGGATTCTTTTTTTATAACCTCCTCCAATACACGATTACATGCTATACTGAATGAAATCATGTATCACTTTTGTGAGAGGAGAGGGCTTTTCAATGAGTTATAACGTCCAACCATTAAGAACGCAGCACGAGATAAACGACTTTTTATTTGGGTTACGCCGCAATAAAAACGCGAAACGAGACGTTTTTCTCTTTTTAATCGGGATCAACAGCGGGTTACGCATGTCTGATATTGTTAAACTAAAGAAAAAAGATATCTTATCCGCTAAGAATCCGCGTATCGTAGAACAAAAAACAGGTAAAACCCGTATTTTATATTTGAGTAGTTTGCAGGACTTGATCCAAGAGTACACGAAAGACCTGGCAGCAGATGATTATTTGTTTCCAAGTACCAAAGGCGGTCATTTAGAAGTGAATACCGTTTATCAGATGTTTCAAAAGGTCGCCAAGCTCTTAGGACGAGACGATATTGGCACGCACACGCTTAGAAAGACCTTCGGTTACCATTACTACAAAAAAACCAAAGACGTGGCCACGTTAATGGAAATCTTTGGTCATAGCAGCGAAACAATTACGAAACGCTACATCGGAATCAATGAAGATGAAATCAGCGAAACGTTATTGAATTTTAGATTAGGATTTTAGTATAACTAAATGATAGAATATTAGTCGAATAAAGTCTGCATAAAAATCTATTAAACCAAGTAAAACTCCTTTGGAAATTAATCTGAAGGAGTTTTATTATTTTGTATTTATAATAAAAATAGAGTACAATGTAATTACTAAGTAATTACAAAAATATTTAAATGATGGAGGAAATCATATGATTACAAAAACAAGAAAACAAGGAAATTCTATTATGTTAACTGTACCTAAAGAATTCGATGTTCCAAATGGTGTTGAAGTAGAAGCTAAGCTTGTAGAGAATGGGATACTGTATGAGTTTGTAGAGCCTAAAAAAGAATTTTTTGATTTTAGTGAAGATGTCTTAGCTGATATTCTTTCAGAAGGTTATAACAAACAAGATATATTAAAAGAATTTAAAAATAGAAAGAGTGAGTTAACTTATGCATTTAGATCTATTGCTGAAGATACTGTTGCACATTCTAAACCGATGACAAAAGAGGAGTTGGCAGCAGAAATTGGCTTATGAGATTCTACCTTCTAAACACGTAGTAAAGTATTTAAAAAAATTAAAAGAGAAACCATTAAAAGAACAGTTTTTAACGTTAATTTATGATGAGATAGCCGTTCATCCTCATTCGGGAGAACAAAAAACGGGTGATCTATCAGGAATTTGGGCAATGGGATTTAAGTACGCAGGTACGACCTATCGAGTTGCCTATGAAATTAAAGATAATACAGTCATACCTGTATTATTATGTGGAACGCATGAAAATTTTTATGAGCAATTAAAAAAGGTTAGGTAAAAATCTGCTCTTTTTTCGTCTATGATTACTTAACATAAAATACATTAACCCAAGTCGTCCTACTACCAATAATGAGAGTGGGGCGACTTGAGTATTCTAATCTAAAACTACATTATTTTTTAAAAAGACGGTTTAAAAATCCTTTTCTTTCACTTTTCTTTATCATACCGAATGGGATAGTCGATAACTACCATTTATTGATTGAACTATTGAAAAAGAGCGTTTGCAACTAATGGTTGCTAAGATGTAAAGCGTTGCGTTCTTTTGATTCAGTGATATTAGATAGATACTGTAGTTATGAATGACTAGGTTAGGAGAATGGTTATGGGAGATATCATAATGAAAAAAATAAATAAAAGAAACGGTTATCAATTTTTATCTATTCTTATTTTTATTGGAGCTATTTTTTCTTTATTAAAACAAAATATTGGATTTGGATACAGTCTAATTATTTTAGGATATATTGTACTTAGAAAATCAGACTCGGAAAAATAAAAACCATCTTTACTAGAGTTACATTTACAAATAAGCATGAACAAATAGCCATATCATATAGGTTAGAGGTGATATTATGTTTACCAGATATAAAAAAAATATGAAGCAACATCCAAATATTCATATCCTCCTAGTTATGATCTTTACTAGTTTTATTGGTATCTCAATAGAGTACATAATAAATAAAAATTTTATAGGTGAAGGATTATATACTGCTCTAGTACTTACTGCAGTTGAGTTTCTAAGAGTAAGAAAAATAAATAAAACTAAAGAATAAAACAGATAAAAAGATATTTTAACAACATCTTTTTATCTGTTTTATTTTTTAAAGATTCTATTAAAAAAACTTTTTTTTTCATTTGATTCACTAGTATTTTTTTCATTCACTACTTTATTTCTATGTTCTAAATCAATTTCTGTTTCATTAGACAGTTGGAGCTGTAATTGTTCGATTTGTTTATTTGATTGAAGAGATAATTGTTGTTGCTGATCAAGTAAATTTTGTAATTTATCAATCTGCTTATCCTTGTTCTCTAATTGATCTTTAAAGACATCTACAATAGTGCTATCAACAGAGCTATCACTGCTATCATTTTCGCTATCATCAGAGATATCAACTACACTATCAATAATTAACTGATTCATAGATTTTTTTTTTGATTTTGCTATTTCTTTTATTTTTTCTTTCTCTTCAAAGGTTGTTCTAACTATTATCTGTACACGATCATCAGACAAAATTATCACCACTTCTCATTTTTTTAGATATCTGTATACTATCTTACATGATAGCATAGAAAAGAAATGAAACTATCATTTAATAAACTTATCTGTTCATTTTTAGTCTACATCTTGAAGTTTTACTATTTGTAAATATTGCTCTACTGAACGTTTAAGATACCTAACTATATTTTTCATTTGTTTTTCTGCTCCAATTTTATGGTTAGCTACATATTTGATATGTTCTTTGACTCCGTTGATACCTCGTAATTTTTTCAAATCATCATAAAGAGGATAAACTTGTTTTTGGAGATTAGCCATTTTAGATACATCCTGCATATCTCTAAATCCAACTAATAAATTTTCTCCTAGTAACGTTGTATATTTATTTTGTACAGCTTTATTGAAAAGATTTTGTTCTTCCTGTTCTTTTTGGGCTTTACTTTTAATACTCTCCAAATCATTTTCTTTGTAAGGTAGAGGACTTTTCACAGTTTTTTTCCCAATATAAAACTGAATTCCAACGATTGAGCGGCCTTTTTTTATTTTGTCATAAGTAATAATGAAATGCGTGTGTTTATTTATTTCCTCCAAGGCTAATTTCAATATATTTTTTTCAAAATCAAATATTCTTTCATATTCATTAACTGTATTAGTTATTCTACGTAATTCTTGCATCTCAATATAAGGATTTTTCATTTGATTAATCTGAATTTTCGTACGCTTGATTGTATCTTTGTAAGTTTCATATTGGTTATAATTCATAGAAAACCATTTATATAAAACAATACTATACTTACTGTTTAGTTCCATGATATCTGTAATCAAGTACTGAGTGAAATTACGTTTTAGATCCATTAGATAAGGCATAATATCGTCTGTAAATTTAATTGCTACGATATCATTATAATCGTTCCATTCGCTACTCGATATAGGAGAAATAATCTTAAAATTTAATTTACCCTTCTCGTTTACTTCTCTAACTTCAAAAATAGACTGTCTATGAAGTGTAGTTAAAGCTTTTTTGAATCTTGAGTGTTTATCGTTATCATCTGCTTTAAAGAAAGAAAACAAAGTTTTTTTTGATAAGAAAACGGTATTGTTCATAGGAGCATTACCGGTATCTAGGCAAGATACTGCTAACTCAAAAAACTTCATAGGTACTTTATCCATCTTGGCGACGCTAGTAACTAAATCATTATGTTCTACTGTTTTTTGCCGAGATAAATCTTCTATATGTATAACTCTTTGAGGTATATCGTGATTTGAATCTTGCATAATAAAATTCTCCCATCTCCTATTATTAGACATATTATTCAATAATACAGCAAGAGACGAAAACACACAATTAATTTCGTCTCTTAAACAGTATTTACTCGTTTAGTACACAGTATTTACTCGTTTAATGCACAGTATTTACTCGTTGTTTAATCGCTGTAAGCACTGTTAGTAATGGTTTTTTTCATCTCCAAAAGGTTTAAAAGACAAAGTATTAAAGATAAATATAATAAGCACTAACTATTTAATCAAAATTAAGATATTGAAAATCATGGTGCAATTTAATAAATAATAATATTTGACTATCAATGAATTATTAAAATACTTTTAAAAGAAACCTTGCTCCGCAAGCTAAAATATATCTTAAAAGGTCAAAAGAAGCCGCTACGCTCCGTTTGCAATGAAAAAGAGAGTATTGTAGTCACTTCTTGTAGAACGGCTTAAAAGCTCGTTTTAGATAAGAATCAAACAAGTAAAGAGCTCACTTCGTTCGTGCAGGGTAAACCCTACAAACCCAAAGGCTCAATCGTTAAAAAACAATCGTTTAAATCGTTTCTGACGAATATCGCATAATTA
>NZ_CP180213.1:0-10312 GCF_047553015.1 Carnobacterium sp. TMP28 | reverse complement strand
TACTTTAGACTCCCCTTTAAGTTGAGTTAACCTTTGTATTAAAGCATTACCAACTATTTAAAAACAATTTTCTTTATAAAAAAGAACTAGAATATTATAAAAAATAATAAAAAAGATTAAAAGACAAAATGAAACCTTGCTCCGCAAGCTAAAATACATCTTAACAGATCAAAAGAAGTCGCTACGCTCCGTTTACAATAGAAAAAATAGCGATTCTAAGGTTTTTTTTTTATAAAACCACACCGATTCTTGTTTGAAATAAGCCACAGGAGTTGTAAAGAGCTCACTTCGTTCGTGCAGGGCAAGCCCTACATACCCAGAACCCTTTTCAAAATGATTTAAACCCTCTTTTTAGACGGATAGAGAACATTAATGCAACTAATCGTGTATTTATATAACGCCAATGCAAGATTGCTTAAACACACCTTAAATTGCTTTTTAAAGACAGCTGTTTTATCGTCCTCTGTTCATTGAATTTGAGTGTGTTGGTTTTTGATTCTTTTTAAGCTCTGTATCTCTTGATTTCAGGCCGTTTAACGAGAAGCTAAGCTCTTTATTCAGCAACTTCTCTAAAAAGTCTTTAAGCACCTCTAAAATTGATTCTAAGCGATTTAAAGGGATGGTTCCTGCTTCTTTATTTTGTTCCAGCACAGAAATCCACTTTTTAGCTTTCTTTTCATCTTCAGGCATTCGTCCATTTTCGACTTTACTTAAAATTAAGCGGCCTTGTTTTTCCATTTCGCTAATCTGAAAAGGGATTTTTGCATCTTTCAAGATACTTTTATAAATAATCGCTTGATCTTTAAACTTTTGCCCTGTTTTGAGTGTGTTTTCTAGTGTATCTAAGTAATAAGTGACTTTTTCGGTCGCTTCGTCAGCTCGTTGATTCGCTTGCTGAAGTTGTCCTTTAAGGTTTGTTTTTTCTTGCTCTACCAGGTCAACCTCTTTTTTTAAAGCTGTCAGGTCCTTTTTTGAAGCCTCGGACACTTGATTGAGTTGATTGTTTAATTTGATTCCAGAAAGAGAGAGTGTTTTTAATTTCTCGAATTCGCTATAAGGAAGCGTCACTTTATCGCCAAATAAGCTTTTCTTAGAGGCTTTTTCTACTTGGTCAAACACTTTTTTGGGTTCACTAAACAACTCTAATTCTTTAGATAAATGATCTTTTTTCTCTTGAATTTGCTTGGCGTATTTTTTAATTTCTTTGACCGAATCCAACTCAATCGTTTCGCCATTTAAAATGCCGTCTTTATAAATAGTCGGCAGTTCTTTTTTCAGAAAGGTATCTAACTCGCCATGAAATTTTTGTAAATCATTTCGGTTCAATACTTCTTTAGCCGATACTTTTTCACGTTGTTTTTTTTCGTCCCAAACGACAGGCATAAAAACAAAATGCAGGTGTGGGGTGGTTTCGTCTAAATGAACTTGAGCAGACAAAACATTTTTTTCGCCTCCATATCGTTCACTCAAAAACGCATACGTCTTTTCAAAAAAGGCTTGCTGATCCGATTCAGTTTGTTCTTTCAAATGTTTAGGCAAGGTTACAATCCAACTGCAGCCAACTTTGACATCGTCTCGTTTCATGCAGTAAACCTCTTTCAATCGGTCGTTTAATCTAGAAAGCGTGTCGCCTTCTTTTTGACATAAATCAATGTTTAAGTAAGTTTTTGTCGGGTCGATTTCTTCGTTTGAATGGTGGTCTGTTTTACGGTCTAAGTGAATGGATAAGCCGTTGAGGTTTCCTCTTGTAAATTTTTGAACGTGAGCCATGAAATCCCTCCTCAATAAAGTACCTCCACTATAAAGTACCTCCACTATAAAGTACCTCCACTATAAAGTACCTCCACTATAACATGAAGAACGAGCCAGTAAAGATCTGGTATAGCTTGTTATACCAAAATAAATTTTGGTCAGGCTCTGCGAGGCAAAAACCGTCTGTTCTCTCCGTCCCTTTTTTCGTCTTTAGGCTGAAAAGGTTCGTCGTGAACAAGCCCGAAAAATGACGGCATTCCCGTCTGGTTTTTTCGTGCAAAATAAAAAAAATCCTCTTTGCCTTTTTGGCAGGGGACTTTTCTTAAGACAGATAGTTACTTTTTACTTTTTTTAAAGAAGGTCATATAAATGGCTGATCCAATGAATAATATATAAATAACATAATAAACAAACTCATTAACTGCGGGAGAAATATCAAACAAAGATTCAATAACAAAAATTACAATAGCTGCTGTGAGAGCTCCAAGAATGGGACGAGAAATTGATTTAGGTATTTTGCTATCGAGGTAGTTTTTCATTGTATTTTCCACCTTCTATAATTTTAAAACAATTATAACATTTCATAAAATAACTTAGGAGATAATATTTATTTATCTGTTTTAAATTTCAATCAAATTAATCGACACTTACAATCGACATAGGAAAACCAATCAAATCAATGGCTGCTACCTGTCGATTTTGGGTAGATTTCAAGTAGACAGTTAAAAATTCCAACCACATTATTTTATTGGCTCTCCGAACCACTGATATTCTATACCTGCTTCATCTCGAACAATGGAGTCAGAGAGAATTTCAAATGTTTGAGTGTGTTTCTTCTCCTTTTTATCCTGGTAACTAATTTTAATGAACTCATCGTCAGATTTAAATGTTAGTAATTTCGTATCATAGCTATTAGACTCTTCTGCCCAAACCACTTTTAACTGGTCACTCTCAGAGAAAATACCGTATGCTAATGGAACAGAAGTATCAACATCTCCTCCATTTTGGTAAATAAAAAGATTCGGATCTATTTTTTTATTAGAACAACCTGACAAAATAAATAAAGTAATTACAGCAATCGCAAAGATATATTTATTTTTCATAACTTTCCTCCTCTAATCAATATTTATATAAATGGTACCTCATTTTTTAAGCGCATACAATAAGGTTTACATTATTATATGTGCTTAAAGTTCCAATACATGAAATGACATACAATCGTGTATCCCGAATCCTTTACCCAAAGGGTTCTTTTTTTATGTCCGCCCTCAATACACGATTGCACTTTAACCAGCGCTGTAATCGCCTATTCTTTTTTGTTGAAGAGACGACTGAAAAACCCTTTTTTATTTATTGAGGTAGTTTCTAATTCTAATAAATTTTTATCGTGTTTTTCAATACTTTTAATAGCTGTTTCCAATTGATCAGATAATTTTAAGTTGCTTTCGACCAATTGATTTATAAGTGTTTCGTACTGTTTTATCTTATCATCTGAAGCTAGTTGTAATTTAGCGGTTGTATCGGTGCTTGTGTCGCTACCAAGTTGCGAATCGGTGTCTGACACGCTCGCTATGTCGTTTTCTTCTAAAGCTTGTTTTAATGCGCTCTTTAGCGATATATCGGGACGCTTCTTTAACGATACGACCCGCTTTATAGTCGCTACGTCATTACGACTATATAAACGACTATTATTACTATCACGTTCAAAATAATTTAAATTACCGCTTAAATTTTCAATTAAACTTGAGTATTTGCGCAGAGTTGTAGGTGCAACACCTATCTTTTTTGCAGCGCTATTAGGCGCTATGTATTCAATAAAATTAGAATCTTTATCCATGAAAGAAACCACCTAACCTTAAATGTTTTTGAGATAATATTTAAAGAATTTGTCTATCTAATAGTGTAGTATTTTATTTTGTCATTTCTTCTTGAGTTTTTTCACGCTTATAACGTTCAGCGTGTGATTCTATTTCTTCGTTATTTACCCAATCGTATAAAGGGACTTGTAACTGTTTTTTTTCTTCAAAAATAAAAGTTATTCGTTCAATCTTATTTCCTTTTTTAGCTTTTCCTTTTTTATATCGTAAACTTTTAAAAAAAGGCTTTAATTCTTCTACGCTTTTTTTTAGTATCCTTCGATCTATGTCATACATGCGGTAACTCTTAGGGATATCTAACAGCCTTTTAAATTCATCTATAGGTACCGTATAAAATCCTGTTCCCTTAAATTGCTTTAGTTTACGATAAATTGCTTTTGTATAAGAACTTTTAATTTCTGTGAATTCCTTTAGCTCAAACTTAGTAAACATTTCAAAATCATTTAATAAAAATTCAAAGTCACTATTAACACCAATTTTTACGGTTTGTATATCTGCATCGATATCAAATTTCGTAAAGAGTACAAAACGTTTGATTCTTGTTTCTGTGCGTTCTCCATAAGTGAGTCCAAGCATTTTGGTGTATGTTTTATCGAGATCATTCATAAAACGTTTAGTAGAGGTAGGGGAATAATTACTTAAATCTTTCAACTGATCGAAACTAAATTCAATTTCCTCAGTGCTATTATCTTTTAATCTAGAACAAATAGAAAAAAATAAATCTAATTCATTAGGATTAAATTTTCGAAAACTAACATCATTTAAACTATTTTCATATTTTACAATCTCGTTCAAGATAAAGACCACCTTTCTAACATTGAATTATTTAATTATAAACAACTAAAGACGACATGTAAATAGTTTGTCGTTCTTTAGCAGACAAACTGTCGTCTGTGCACAGACAAACTGTCGTCTTTACACAGACAAACTGTCGTCTTTACACAGACAAACTGTCGTCTTTACTACAGACAAACTGTCGTCTGTAGTATGGCTGTATCATGCATGGTTAAAGGCTAGAATTGACCTCTAAAACTCTTTTATCTTTAAAACTCTTTTATAACTATATTAATACTATTATTTAAAAGACCTGTAAAAATTTTTAACAACAGAAAAAAACAAAATAGTATATAAATTGATTTAAAGTAGCAATGACAGTTTGTCTAACAAAAAAAGATCAAGTAACTAAATGAAACCTTGCTACGCAAGCTAAAAGATATCTCAGAAGATCAAAAGAAGTCGCTACGCTCCGTCTGCAATGGAAAAAGAGCGATTCTAAAAAGGTTTTTAATAAAACTACACCGATTCTTGTTTGAAATAAGCCACAGGAGTTGTAAAGAGCTCACTTCGTTCGTGCAGGGCAAGCCCTACATACCCAGAACCCTTTTCAAAATGATTTAAACCCTCTTTTTAGACGGATAGAGAACGTTAATGTAACTAATCGTGTATTTATATAACGCCAATGCAAGATTGCTAAAACACGCCTTAAATGGCTTTTTAAAGACAGCTGTTTTATCGTCCTCTGTTCATTGAATTCGAGTGTGTTGGTTTTTGATTCTTTTTAAGCTCTGTATCTCTTGATTTTAGTCCATCTAAAGAGAACTTAAGCTCTTTATCCAGCAATTTTTCTAAAAAGGCTTTAAGCACCTCTAAAATTGATTCTAAGCGATTTAAAGGGATGGTTCCTGCTTCTTTATTTTGTTCCAGCACAGAAATCCACTTTTTAGCTTTCTGTTCATCTTCGGGCATTCGTCCATTTTCGACTTTACTTAAAATTAAGCGGCCTTGTTTTTCCATTTCACTAATCTGAAAAGGGACTTTTGCATCTTTCAAAATACTTTTATAAATAATCGCTTGATCTTTAAACTTTTGCCCTGTTTTGAGTGTGTTTTCTAGTGTATCTAAGTAATAAGTGACTGTTTCGGTCGCTTCGTCAGCTCGTTGATTCGCTTGCTGAAGTTGTCCTTTAAGGTCTGTTTTTTCTTGCTCTACCAGGTCAACCTCTTTTTTTAAAGCTGTCAGGTCGTTTTTTGAAGCCTCGGACACTTGATTGAGTTGATTGTTTAATTTGATTCCAGAAAGAGAGAGTGTTTTTAATTTCTCAAATTCGCTATAAGGAAGCGTCACTTTATCGCCAAATAAGCTTTTCTTAGAGGCTTTTTCGACTTGGTCAAACACTTTTTTGGGTTCACTAAACAACTCTAATTCTTTAGATAAATGATCTTTTTTCTCTTGAATTTGCTTGGCGTATTTTTTAATTTCTTTGACCGAATCCAACTCAATCGTTTCGCCATTTAAAATGCCGTCTTTATAAATAGTCGGCAGTTCTTTTTTCAGAAAGGTATCTAACTCGCCATGAAATTTTTGTAAATCATTTCGGTTCAATACTTCTTTAGCCGATACTTTTTCACGTTGTTTTTTTTCGTCCCAAACGACAGGCATAAAAACAAAATGCAGGTGTGGGGTGGTTTCGTCTAAATGAACTTGAGCAGACAAAACATTTTTTTCGCCTCCATATCGTTCACTCAAAAACGCATACGTCTTTTCAAAAAAGGCTTGCTGATCCGATTCAGTTTGTTCTTTCAAATGTTTAGGCAAGGTTACAATCCAACTGCAGCCAACTTTGACATCGTCTCGTTTCATGCAGTAAACCTCTTTCAATCGGTCGTTCAATCTAGAAAGCGTGTCGCCTTCTTTTTGACATAAATCAATGTTTAAGTAAGTTTTTGTCGGGTCGATTTCTTCGTTTGAATGGTGGTCTGTTTTCCGGTCTAAATGAATGGATAAGCCGTTGAGGTTTCCTCTTGTAAATTTTTGAACGTGAGCCATGAAATCCCTCCTCAATAAAGTACCTCCACTATAACATGAAGAACGAGCCAGTAAACATCTGGTATAGCCTGTTATACCAAAATAAATTTTGGTCAGGCTCTGCGAGGCAAAAACCGTCTGTTCTCTCCGTCCCTTTTTTCGCCTTTAGGCTGAAAAGGTTCGTCGTGAACAGGCACAAAAAACGTCGGAATGTCCGTCTATTTTTTTCGTGCAAAATAAAAAAAATCCCCTTTGCCTTTTTTGGCAGGGGACTTTTCCTAAAAAAAGGAGATGAAAAACAAGAGAAAAACACGTTAAAAGTGTCATACATTTGTATGACAAAATGTATGACAAGTGTAACACATATGTATACATATGTAATACATGACCTCTTACAAACGCTGGTATGACAGTCTTTTGAAGAGGGTTAAGAAAAGGCCGTTTTTCGCCTTCTAGGCGCCTGGTTTTATTTTTGAGATTCGTCAGGCACAGCCTGACACGTCAACGTTTTGAAGCGGAGCGGAAAACCGGCAGGCGCCTGAATCTCTTTATGCTCTTTTTTAAAACCTACTGATTTATCTTTTTAGGATATTTTTCTAAAATCGACACGTATAAACGACAGTAAAAAAGCAGTCAGATCCATACATGCAAACTGTCTATTTTGGGTAGACTTTATTTATACAATGATTTTAAGGTCATAAAATAATTACAATATTAAGAATCAATTATTAGGGATAAAACATTCTATCAATCTTGGGTATAATATTGCCAGAAGAACATACAAACTAAAACAATGCTGCTCAATACAAACAAACCAATATATTCTATAAAAGTTGTTTTTTTTCCTGTCGCTTTTTCTCTATCTTTTGGAAAAATGTACAGCCATTCTCGAAAAAACATTCCAAATCCAGCAATACCTAGAATTATCACTAAACCAAACCAGAAAACCAAACCTATCATACTTTACCTCCAATACTTGATTTAAATATAATCGTAAATATTCAGTAAAATATACATGAAATGACATAGAATCATGTATCCAGAACTCTATCCAATCAGAGGTTTTTTTTCCCTGAAAAAAATTAGCTATAGCTATCAATATCGTACACCTGATTGACAGCAAAACTTATATGGATACCTTTTATTATTAGTATGTTTCATAAACTACGTACTCTGATACTTATGACAAATTTAAAATATAAAAAGAATCAAGATAGAGTATAAAATCTACTCTATCTTGATTATACCAGTCCTTCTAGTACTTTTTTTTGAGTTTGTCTTAATTGACATTAAGATAAACTGAACAATATTATTTGTAGATTTTATTTAGTTTAAAATTGGTATAAATAAAATTTGCATAAAAATGTGTGTTGTTGCATGAGCGAGCATAGCATATGATAATCCATGTTTCCAATACAGATAACCAAAACCTAACCCACCTATTCCATTTAAAATAAACATTCTGATTAATATAGGTGCAGATGTCCCTAATAATTGCGCTGTGGCAGGAAAATGACCTGCTGCAAATAAAATCGAAGAAAGGATGATAGAAAATATATAGACCCGATTAGGTATATTCAGATAATCCTTAGATCTAGCAAATAATTTCCAAAATATTAAGACCAAAAGAGACATTATGAATAATCTAAGTAGTATTTCTTCGACTATTCCGCCATAAAGAATACTTGAAATAAAGTATATTGGCGAAAACACATAGCTTTTTATTTCAGATGGAAGGTATTTGAAAAAGATAAACTGATCAGAGAATGTGATTATTAAACCTGTTGTGAATCCAATTAAAATTGATATAATCATTGATTTTTTATCGTGTTTGAAATTTAAATTTAAATTGACTCTTTTTGCTATTTTCAACCCCAAAAAAGATGCTATAAAGGTTAATATTGCTCCTTGCACTGCTGCAACAGGAATAAGCGCTTGTATTGAACCTAGTTGAGAAATGATTTGTTGTTTCATGGTCTCAGTAAATGTAGAAATTTGATAAATTCCCATAAAAACACTTGCAATTAAACCTATAATAGACAACATAAAACTAATTTTAAAATCTTTACTTCTTATTATTTTTTTAATTTTTAACATCTCCTTATGAGTTTTACTTAATTCTTATTGTGACAACCCCATCTATTACTTCAAGATACACTATTTGAGATAGAATCGTGTATCCCGAATCCTTTACCCAAAGGGTTCTTTTTTTAATTGCCTCTTCAATACACGATTACACTTCAACCAGCGTTGTAATCGGCTATTCTTTTTTGTTAAATAATCGGCTTAAAAAACCTTTTTTAGCTCGTGCTGGTTCGCTTTTTTCAGTTTCACCATTAGAAACATAACTGTCTTTTTGACTCGTATTCTCTTCTGTTTGACTTGTAATCGCCAGTTGTAATTGTTGTATTTGTTGGTTCGTTTGTAGGGTTAATTGTTGTTGCTGGTCCAGTAAAAGTTGAAATTGATCAAGTTGTCCATAGAGTCTTTTCTTCTCTTCTTTTAACTCATTTATCTGCATTTTTAGTGCGTCAACCTCGTCAACTGCGTCAACCTTGATTTGGTTGACGCTGGTTAACGCCTTTTTATTTTTCCTTATCGCATCAGCAGTTTCAGCCGTCAACTCGTAAACCCCGTCAACCTTTTTAGGTTGAAAGCGGTCAGGTAATTGTTCGATTCTTTTATGAACGGCTTGTTTGGATATACCAAGCTCTTCAGATAATTTTTTTACTGAAATAGTTGCCATAATAAATAATCTCCTATGATTTTACTTGCTTTGATTCTTCTAACCAATTGTGTAAAGGTACAAATTTTTTGTTAGAATTTTTTTCTTTGAAACGAAATTCAATTACAGCTATTTTATTTTCTTTCCTTGCCTTATGTTTGATGATTTTTAAATCATTAAAGTAAGGAGCTAATTCATTCTGTATTGGCTTAAGAACTCTTTGATCAATGTTACCCATTTTATAACTTTCAGGTATATCAAGTCGCTCTCTAAAATCCTCTATTTTAACTTTATAAAAACCTGTTGACTTGAATTGTTTAATAAGTCTGTACATAGTTTTTGCATAGCTTGAACGAATTTCAGTAAATTCTTCTAATTCAAATTTTGTAAATTCTTTAGTTAAGCGATTAATTAAATGTTCTAATTCAGGATTCACTGAAATCTCAACGTACTGTTGCTTTTTACTAATTTTAAAACCTGTAAATAAAGCAAATTTTTCTATTTCATCTTCTGTTTCGGTTCGGTAATTTAAATTCATCATTTTATCATACACACTCTCTAAACTATCGGAAAATCGATCTATAGAGGTGGGTTTATAAGCACTTAATTCTCTTAATTGTTCAAAATCGAATCGAACTTTTGCTATTCCTTGATCTTTCATCTTTGCACAAATAGAGAAAAACAAATCCATTTCTTTAGCTTCAAAATTCCTCATAGGGATAAGGTTTAAATCATTTCTGTATTTAACTTTTATCTTAGACAAATTAAGCACCTCCATATCTAATAATATATAATAAAAGCAGCACAATCAACAACAACAATAATGTTTGGTTGTTTGTACTCAGACTTTTGGTTGTTTGTACTCAGACTTTTGGTTGTTTGTACTCAGACTTTTGGTTGTTTGTACTCAGACTTTTGGTTGTTTGTACTCAGACTTTTGGTTGTTGGTCACCCCCTAGAAACGTTGACGCACCATGCTCCCAACGCCCCCCTAAAACATATCTTTAAAAAGTATCTTAAAAAGTATTATAAAAAGTACTTTAAAAGAAAAGTTCAAAAACTCAAAAATATAGATAAAAAATGTTAAAACAAAAATAAGTCTGAAGAAAGAGAAATAACTAATCTGGATGTGTAATTCACTATGGTATGCGTG
>NZ_CP180212.1:0-110000 GCF_047553015.1 Carnobacterium sp. TMP28 | reverse complement strand
CTTGCTAGCGAATAATTATTCACTTTGTTTCTTTTGGTTCGACCCTTGGCCGAACCGCCGTTCACAGTTTGTTGTTTTACTTTGTTCAGTTTTCAAAGGTCTAATTTGTTTGCGTTGTCGTTTTGACAACTTCTAAATATTACCAGATGATGACTAACTTGTCAACAACTTTTTAATAATTAATTTTTTCTTTTTTGTTTCGTTGTTGCAACGTATCGCTGCGACATCTACTAATATAACAGCTTATTTGCTTTCCGTCAAGAATTTTTAAAAGAATTTTTTTCTTATATAAATATGAACATTGACTAAATGGTATTAGCTGTTTCGCGACTTATTATTGTCTATAAAACGAATATTAAGTTATTTTCACTCTATAATGTTCCGTTATAAAATAATCGGTCTTTTTAAAATACATATTTATACTTGTATTTGTATAAAACGCTACTATATATTTTTCTTATATCATTAAAATTTTATTTTTCTAATATAAATACTTTGTAAAATTTCCAAAAAAATATAGCGGATTAAAATGATAAAAAAATAAAATAACTATAACAAAAAACCTATTAGATAAAATTATAAGACATTTATTGTTAATAAAGAATATCAAATAATTTTTTTATTAGAAAATAGTAAAATAAATAATACTATCCTGCTTCTAAATTAAGCTAATGAAAAATATTATACTTCTTGAATTTAGGAGCCCTAGTCTCGTTATCGATTTTTTCTGTTTATACATAAAACAACTACAGTCATTTTTACATCCTAAAACCTATTTCACACAAAATAGCATCTTAAATCCATTGACCTACATAAAATGACAGAAAGATCTATTATAAAATGAAATAGTTTTTCTAAAATTTTTTATGTTATTTCTAGTAATAATATTTCTTCTGCTTATTTTTACTTAGAATAGTTACTAAACTTATTAATTGCCACTACTTTTTTATTTCTTAAAAAAATTTAATCATCATACACTATTTGATATATTTTCAAAAAAATATTTATTCACCAGAGTGCTTCTATATTTCTGTAACATCAGTAAAAGGAATTTTCTCAATACAAAGTCTTTATTATCTTTTTAAAATTTTCACATCAATCATTCTATAAAAATTGAGTAGTTTAAATGAAACTGCGTTTCTCATCTTTATCAAAGAATTTTTATACTTACCGCATGTCTAATTCTTTTTATTGGTATTAGATGAGTAGTCTGGATTTGGTATAAAGAATTCTTTTTACCTATTGAAGTAATATAGATATAGATTTTTATTTCTTCAAAATAGATACATTGTATAAACTATAAAAATTAGTCATTTAATACAAAACAATTGGATTCTATTTTGATAAAAAAGGTCATTTAGTACTGGATTTTTAATTTAAAGTATAGTTGATAGTATGTATCTTATGATAATCAGCCACCACTCTAGATAAAAACTTCCATCTTTTCTTTCTATGTCTTAATGTCTTATCTTAATAATTTTAATGATCTCCAACTTCATTAAAATTATTAATAATAAAAAAAAGTATCATCCGAAGATGATACTTTTTAAAGATGCGCGGCAGCGTCCTACTCTCACAAAGGGAAACCCTTCACTACCATCGGCGCTAAGAAGCTTAACTACTGTGTTCGGCATGGGAACAGGTGTGACCTTCTTGCCATCGCCACCACACATCTTTTAGCTATAAGAGAACGTTGTTCTCTCAAAACTGGATAGTGTTTAACTATAAGACAATAAAACCGTTTCTTCATCGTTTAAAAATGGTTAAGTCCTCGACCGATTAGTATTGGTCCGCTCCATACATCGCTGTACTTCCACTTCCAACCTATCTACCTGATCATCTCTCAGGGGTCTTACTCACTTACGTGATGGGAAATCTCATCTTGAGGGGGGCTTCACGCTTAGATGCTTTCAGCGTTTATCCCGTCCACACATAGCTACCCAGCGATGCTCTTGGCAGAACAACTGGTACACCAGCGGTGTGTCCATCCCGGTCCTCTCGTACTAAGGACAGCTCCTCTCAAATTTCCTGCGCCCGCGACGGATAGGGACCGAACTGTCTCACGACGTTCTGAACCCAGCTCGCGTACCGCTTTAATGGGCGAACAGCCCAACCCTTGGGACCGACTACAGCCCCAGGATGCGATGAGCCGACATCGAGGTGCCAAACCTCCCCGTCGATGTGGACTCTTGGGGGAGATAAGCCTGTTATCCCCAGGGTAGCTTTTATCCGTTGAGCGATGGCCCTTCCATACGGAACCACCGGATCACTAAGCCCGACTTTCGTCCCTGCTCGACTTGTAGGTCTCGCAGTCAAGCTCCCTTCTGCCTTTACACTCTACGAATGATTTCCAACCATTCTGAGGGAACCTTTGGGCGCCTCCGTTACACTTTAGGAGGCGACCGCCCCAGTCAAACTGCCCGTCAGACACTGTCTCCCAGCCAGATCATGGCTGAGGGTTAGAGTGGTCATACAGCAAGGGTAGTATCCCACCATTGCCTCCACCAAGACTAGCGTCCTGGCTTCATAGGCTCCTACCTATCCTGTACAAGCTGTACAAACACTCAATATCAAACTGCAGTAAAGCTCCATGGGGTCTTTCCGTCCTGTCGCGGGTAACCTGCATCTTCACAGGTACTATAATTTCACCGAGTCTCTCGTTGAGACAGTGCCCAAATCATTACGCCTTTCGTGCGGGTCGGAACTTACCCGACAAGGAATTTCGCTACCTTAGGACCGTTATAGTTACGGCCGCCGTTTACTGGGGCTTCAATTCTGAGCTTCGCTCGAGAGCTAACCCATCCTCTTAACCTTCCAGCACCGGGCAGGCGTCAGCCCCTATACGTCATCTTTCGATTTAGCAGAGACCTGTGTTTTTGATAAACAGTTGCTTGGGCCTATTCACTGCGGCTGACCAATTGGTCAGCACCCCTTCTCCCGAAGTTACGGGGTCATTTTGCCGAGTTCCTTAACGAGAGTTCGCTCGCACACCTTAGGATTCTCTCCTCGACTACCTGTGTCGGTTTGCGGTACGGGCAGATTGTTTCTAACTAGAAGCTTTTCTTGACAGTGTGACATCGGGAACTTCGATACTTAATTTCTCTCCCCATCACAACTTGTCCTTACTAGAGGCAAGCATTTGACTCACCTCAAGACTTGTTGCTTGGACGCACATATCCAACAGTGCGTATTCCGTAGCCTACTGTGTCCCTCCATTGTTCAAACAAAACAAACTGGTACAGGAATCTCAACCTGTTGTCCATCGTCTACGCCTATCGGCCTCGACTTAGGTCCCGACTAACCCTGGGAGGACGAGCCTTCCCCAGGAAACCTTAGTCATTCGGTGGACGGGATTCTCACCCGTCTTTCGCTACTCATACCGGCATTCTCACTTCTAAGCGCTCCACCAGTCCTCACGGTCTAGCTTCGACGCCCTTAGAACGCTCTCCTACCATAGAACCTAAGTTCTATCCACAGCTTCGGTGTTATGTTTAGCCCCGGTAAATTTTCGGCGCAGGGTCACTCGACTAGTGAGCTATTACGCACTCTTTAAATGATGGCTGCTTCTGAGCCAACATCCTAGTTGTCTAAGCAACCCCACATCCTTTTCCACTTAACATAAACTTTGGGACCTTAGCTGGTGGTCTGGGCTGTTTCCCTCTCGACTACGGATCTTATCACTCGTAGTCTGACTCCCGGATATAAATCAATGGCATTCGGAGTTTATCTGAATTCGGTAACCCGAGAAGGGCCCCTAGTCCAAACAGTTGCTCTACCTCCATGATTCTAATTCCGAGGCTAGCCCTAAAGCTATTTCGGAGAGAACCAGCTATCTCCAAGTTCGATTGGAATTTCTCCGCTACCCACACCTCATCCCCGCATTTTTCAACATACGTGGGTTCGGTCCTCCAGTGCGTATTACCGCACCTTCAACCTGGACATGGGTAGATCACTTGGTTTCGGGTCTACGACCACATACTCATTCGCCCTATTCAGACTCGCTTTCGCTACGGCTCCGTCTCATCAACTTAACCTCGCATGGGATCGTAACTCGCCGGTTCATTCTACAAAAGGCACGCTATCACCCATTAACGGGCTCTAACTACTTGTAAGCACACGGTTTCAGGTGCTGTTTCACTCCCCTTCCGGGGTTCTTTTCACCTTTCCCTCACGGTACTGGTTCACTATCGGTCACTAGGGAGTATTTAGCCTTGGGAGATGGTCCTCCCGGATTCCGACGGAATTTCTCGTGTTCCGCCGTACTCAGGATACTGATCAGAGTGAACAAAGTTTCAGTTACGGGGCTATTACCCTCTTCGGCGGACCTTTCCAGGTCGCTTCTCCTACTTCGTTCATTTATGACTCTATGTGTTCAGTCCTACAACCCCAGAAAGCAAGCTTTCTGGTTTGGGCTATTCCCGTTTCGCTCGCCGCTACTCAGGGAATCGATTTTTCTTTCTCTTCCTGCAGGTACTTAGATGTTTCAGTTCTCTGCGTCTACCTCTATTGACCTATGTATTCAGTCAATAGTAACACCCGATAAAGAGTGTTGGGTTTCCCCATTCGGAAATCTCTGGATCAAAGCTTACTTACAGCTCCCCAAAGCATATCGGCGTTAGTCCCGTCCTTCTTCGGCTCCTAGTGCCAAGGCATCCACCGTGCGCCCTTATTAACTTAACCTATGGTCATGTTAACTATCTCATTCACCCTAAGGTGAAGAAATACATTAAAAAATAAAACGCGATGTTTTCTTGGTTTCTTGCTTTTCTTACATGTTAAACACTATCCAGTTTTCAAAGAACAACTACTTACTTTTTGAGAAGATTAGACCTCTCAAAACTAAACAAAGTAAAACAACTGTGACGGTTCCGTTATATCCTTAGAAAGGAGGTGATCCAGCCGCACCTTCCGATACGGCTACCTTGTTACGACTTCACCCCAATTATCTATCCCACCTTAGGCGGCTGGCTCCCAAAAGGGTTACCTCACCGACTTCGGGTGTTACAAACTCTCGTGGTGTGACGGGCGGTGTGTACAAGACCCGGGAACGTATTCACCGCGGCGTTCTGATCCGCGATTACTAGCGATTCCGGCTTCATGCAGGCGAGTTGCAGCCTGCAATCCGAACTGAGAATGGCTTTAAGAGATTAGCTTGACCTCGCGATCTTGCGACTCGTTGTACCATCCATTGTAGCACGTGTGTAGCCCAGGTCATAAGGGGCATGATGATTTGACGTCATCCCCACCTTCCTCCGGTTTATCACCGGCAGTCTCACTAGAGTGCCCAACTGAATGCTGGCAACTAATAATAGGGGTTGCGCTCGTTGCGGGACTTAACCCAACATCTCACGACACGAGCTGACGACAACCATGCACCACCTGTCACTTTGTCCCCGAAGGGAAAGCTCTATCTCTAGAGTGGTCAAAGGATGTCAAGACCTGGTAAGGTTCTTCGCGTTGCTTCGAATTAAACCACATGCTCCACCGCTTGTGCGGGTCCCCGTCAATTCCTTTGAGTTTCAGCCTTGCGGCCGTACTCCCCAGGCGGAGTGCTTAATGCGTTAGCTGCAGCACTGAGGGGCGGAAACCCCCCAACACTTAGCACTCATCGTTTACGGCGTGGACTACCAGGGTATCTAATCCTGTTTGCTCCCCACGCTTTCGAGCCTCAGCGTCAGTTACAGACCAGAGAGTCGCCTTCGCCACTGGTGTTCCTCCATATATCTACGCATTTCACCGCTACACATGGAATTCCACTCTCCTCTTCTGCACTCAAGTTCTCCAGTTTCCAATGACCTTCCCCAGTTGAGCTGGGGTCTTTCACATCAGACTTAAAGAACCGCCTGCGCTCGCTTTACGCCCAATAAATCCGGACAACGCTTGCCATCTACGTATTACCGCGGCTGCTGGCACGTAGTTAGCCATGGCTTTCTGGTTAGATACCGTCAGGGGATGAGCAGTTACTCTCATCCTTGTTCTTCTCTAACAACAGAGTTTTACGATCCGAAAACCTTCTTCACTCACGCGGCATTGCTCCGTCAGACTTTCGTCCATTGCGGAAGATTCCCTACTGCTGCCTCCCGTAGGAGTCTGGGCCGTGTCTCAGTCCCAGTGTGGCCGATCACCCTCTCAGGTCGGCTACGTATCATTGCCTTGGTGAGCCATTACCTCACCAACTAGCTAATACGCCGCGGGTCCATCCATAAGCGGTAGCCGAAGCCACCTTTCATCTGTCTGCCATGCGGCAATCAGAATTATGCGGTATTAGCATCCGTTTCCGAATGTTATCCCCCACTTATGGGCAGGTTACCCACGTGTTACTCACCCGTCCGCCACTCCTCTTCTATCGAGTGCAAGCACTCAATAGAAGAAGCGTTCGACTTGCATGTATTAGGCATGCCGCCAGCGTTCGTCCTGAGCCAGGATCAAACTCTCATAAAAGTTGAAGCAACCCGTTAGGATTGTTTCGCTTTTTAACGATGCTTGAAGCTCATTAAAATGACTTGCTAGCGAATAATTATTCACTTTGTTTCTTTTGGTTCGACCCTTGGCCGAACCGCCGTTCACAGTTTGTTGTTTTACTTTGTTCAGTTTTCAAAGGTCTAATTTGTTTGCGTCGTCGTTTTGACAACTTCTAAATATTACCAGATGATGACTAACTTGTCAACAACTTTTCAATAATTAGTTTTTTCTTTTTTGTTTCATTGCTGCAACCTATCGCTGCGACATCTACTAATATAACAGCTTATTAAACTTTCGTCAACTTTTTTTTGATAAAAATACGTTTTTCTATCCAACTTATTGTACCATAGTTGAAATCTAGCCCTCATCATCATGAAAATTACTTGATTTCATCTTTCACTCTTCATTACCTAACTTTATTTTCTATAATTAAAAAGTATAAATATTCATTTTTTGAGATTTTATTTTTTCCAAACCACATTTTCGAAAAAAATTTTCAATAAAAAATTCCTACCATTTAATCATCCAAAAGATTTACCTATAAAATAAGGTGCTCTTTCGAAATATAAATGCAATAGGAATTCTTTTCTACTAATTATTACGCATTGCTGGGAAAAGTAAAACATCACGAATAGATTGTGCATCTGTTAAGAGCATAACCAAACGATCAATCCCTATTCCTAATCCACCAGTTGGAGGCATACCGTATTCTAGAGCTTCAATAAAGTCTTCATCTATCGGATGCGCTTCATCATTTCCTTGTTCACGTTCTTTTCCTTGTGCTTCGAATCGCTCTCTTTGGTCAATTGGATCATTCAACTCACTAAATGCATTTCCGTACTCATTTCCTACAATAAATACTTCAAAACGATCGGTAAATCTTGGATCAGTAGGATTTTTCTTTGCTAAAGGAGATATTTCAACAGGATGCCCAAATATAAAAGTAGGCTGAATTAGTTTATCTTCTACAAACATTTCAAAAAATTCGTTTACAACATGACCAAATTGACTATGCTCTGGTATCGGCACATTATGCTCTTTAGCAAGTGAGACAGCTTCTTCAGCAGTCATTTCTTGCCAAAAATCAACTCCAGTATGTTCTTTAATCGCATCTACCATATGCTGACGTTTCCATACAGTAGCAATATCAATTTCTTGCTCATTATAAACGATATGACCTGTTCCAACTACTCTTTCAGTAACCGTACGAATTAAATCCTCAGTTAAATCCATTACATCATTAAAATCAGTATAAGCTGTATACAACTCTAACATCGTAAATTCTGGATTATGAGTCGTATCTATCCCTTCGTTACGAAACACTCTACCAATTTCATAAACTTTTTCCATACCACCAACTATTAAACGTTTCAAATGTAATTCTAACGCAATGCGAAGATACAATTCCATGTCTAGAGCATTATGATGCGTAATGAATGGTCGTGCAGCAGCTCCACCAGCCAGATTATGCAATGTTGGTGTTTCCACTTCTAAATAATCTTTTGCATTTAAAAAAGTACGAATCTCTCTAATAATCTCACTGCGTTTAGTGAAACGATCAAAACTTTCTTGATTGCTAATTAAATCTAAATAGCGTTGTCTGTAACGTTGTTCGATATTTGTTAATCCATGATACTTATCTGGCAAAGGTCTTAAAGCTTTCGACAGTTGCACAATCGTCGTTGGTTTAATCGTTACTTCGCCTGTATTTGTCTTCATAACTGTTCCTGTAACTCCAATAAAGTCACCCAAATCAGCATTATCGAAAGTTTCATAATCTTCGTCACCGACAGTATCTTTACGCACATAAATCTGAATAGTTCCCTTGCGGTCTTTCAAATGCGCAAAACCAACTTTTCCTTTTCCACGCTTAGTCATTATTCGACCAGCAACCGTTACGCTATCTTCTTTTTCAGAAATTTCTTCTTTTGTAAACTTTTCATAGTTAGCATGTACTTCACTCGATAAATGTGTTCGATCAAAACGGCCACCGAAAGGATCAATTCCACGTTCACGTAGATGACTCATCTTTTCTCTTCGAACTTGTAATTGATCATTCATTTCTTCGTGTATTTCTTCGTGACTCATGTTTTCCACTCCATTTCTCTTATTATCCATTTGTTACGTTGTCTTCTTAATAATGCCAAGACCGTACAAAAAAAGCAAGTGAATTGAAGAAGTTCTTATCTATTCTATCACTTGATTTCTCATCTATTTATGTTTTTCTAACTTCAATCCAATTTTTTTATTTAAAATCAAGAAGAATCATTCTTTTACTTTGTTCTCACTCTTCATTAGGAAATAGGGCTGTTGAAAGATAGCGTTCTCCACTATCAGGAGCTATTGTAACGATTTTTTTGCCTGAACCCAGTTTGATAGCTAAATCTATTGCACCCTTAATCGCTGCACCTGAGGAAATACCAACTAGTAAACCATCCATTAAAGCTACTTTACGAGTCATCTCAAAAGCTTCTTCACTTGTAACGTGTAAAACTCCATCGTAGACAAGTGTGTCTAATACTTTTGGTACAAATCCTGTTCCAATTCCTTGTATTTTATGCGGACTAGGTTTTCCACCACTCAAAACAGGTGACTCTGTAGGTTCTAAAGCATATATCATTGTGTTAGGGTTTGCCTGTTTTAAGACTTTCCCAACACCTGTTAATGTACCTCCCGTTCCAACAGTAGCTACAAACGCATCTAGCGATTCACCATCGAAAGCTGACAAAATTTCTGGACCTGTAGTTGCTACATGAACAGCAGGATTAGCTAGATTTTCAAATTGTAGTGGCATAAAATAGCCGGGTTGACTAGCTATCTCTCTAGCTTTTACGATAGACTCTTTAATTCCACCCTTGCCAGGTGTCAACACTAGTTCAGCTCCATAGGCTCTTAATAATTTACGTCGTTCAACACTCATAGTGTCAGGCATCACGAAGATAGCTTTATACCCTTTTGCTGCAGCAATCATCGCTAATCCGATGCCTGTGTTGCCACTAGTTGGCTCAACGATGGTATCTCCTACTTTTAATTTGCCCTCTTGTTCAGCTACTTCAATCATATTCATGGCTATTCGATCTTTAATACTTCCTCCGATATTTGAAGATTCTATTTTAACGTAAACATCTGCTGCACCTATTGGCACAATTTTATTTGATAGTTTTAATAAAGGTGTATCTCCAATCAAATCTATGATACTTGTCACGATTTTTCCCATTAGTTTATTCCTCCTCAATCGTTGCTTCATTAAATAATTTTAAAGTTTCTTGAGCCTGATAGCAAGTAGAAGCTATCTTGCTATTCCTTTAATAAGGATGAGAAAAAAATCATTTAGAATGACTAAAAAAGTTCAACTTATCGTATTCAGAGTTTTTGTTTATTCTCTGTTTACTATAAGATGAACTTACCTATCTGCTCAAACTATTCTATACGTAGTCACTTTTTTCTACTTTCTGAATCTTTCCTTAATTAACTGCTTCAGCTTTTAGACTTTCTAGATCTGCAACATCAAAATGATAGTGATTGCCACAAAAATGACAACTCGCTTCAGCCCCTTGATCTTCTTCAATCATACTCGTAATCTCTTCTACACCAAGAGTAATAATCGCCGTTGAAAAACGTTCTTTTGAACAATTACATCTAAAAGATACGGGTAATTTTTCTAAAATTTTTACATTTCCTTCACCGACTAGACGATTTAAAATAGATTCTGGACTTTCTCCTTCTTCCATTAATTGAGAGATCATCGGAATAGAAGCTAAACGATTTTCAAGATCTGTGATGGTTTCATCTGTAGCACCTGGCATAACTTGAATCATAAATCCTCCAGCTGCTTTAATAGAATCATCCGTATCAACTAACACGCTTAACCCAATTGCAGATGGCGTTTGTTCTGAAGTTGCCATATAATAGGTAAAATCTTCGCCTAATTCTCCACTTACTAACGGAACTTGCCCAGAAAAAGCTTCTTTCATTCCTAAATCTTTCGTCACCGTCAATGTGCCATTTGTTCCTACTGCACCACGCACATCTATTTTACCAGCTTCGTTTAACTCAAGGCTGATTTCGGGATTAGCAATGTACCCTTTTACTTCACCTTTGCCATTACTGTCGACAATAATATGGCCTGCTGGACCGTCACCTTCAACTTTTATTGTCATTTTCTCTTCGCCTTTTAATGTAGCTCCGAGTAAAATTCCACCTATCATTGTTCGTCCTAACGCTGCAGAAGCTGCACTCCAAGTTTGATGTCTGCGTTGCGCCTCTGCAACTGTTTCTGTCGCGTCAACAGCATACACACGGACCTCACCATTGTATCCTAAACTTTTCAATAAATAGTCTGACATTTGTTTAACTCCTTTAGCAATCATTTTTAGTTTATTCTTACTTTAATTCAGAAAAATTATAAAGTAAAGTAAGTTTTCTTATCACTCAATAATGAATAAAAAGAAGGTGCGCAAGTACACGCAGCCTTCTTCAGTATAGTATCCATTAATGACTGTCTAATTCACCTTTTTTTAATCTGGTGAGTTTCTTCCTTTATCTTCATTTTCGTCGACGCCTAATTCTTTTTTTACGTCTTCGACAATTTCTTCAGCGTTTTCTAGTGGTGCATGTCTTTTTTGTTCTTTTTCTAAACGTTCAGCTTCTTTTGCTTTTCTTGCTCGTTTAATCTCTTCAAATGACTTTCCTTCAGCTTCTTCGTGAGGAAATTCATCTTGTGAAGAAACTACTGGTTCAGGCATTTCGCCTGTTTCAAATAAGCTCTTAATTGTTAGCTCATCTAATGTTTCCAGTTCAAGCAACTTATCCGCTATTAATTTATGCTGAACTTTGTGTTCTTCAAGTATTTGACGTGCTTGCTCATGTGCTGCAACAAGAATAGCGCGGACTTCTTGATCAATTTCAAAAGCAATTTGTTCAGAATAAGCTTTGGTTTGACCGTAATCGCGTCCAACAAATACTTGATGATTTCCTTCATATTGTACTGGACCTAATTTATCACTCATTCCATATTCAGTTACCATACTTCTAGCTAGCGCAGTAGCTTGCTGAAAATCATTACTTGCACCTGAAGATTTTGAGTCAAAGATCAATTCTTCAGCTACACGACCACCTAATAAACCAACAATTTGTTCAGTCATTTCTTTTTTAGTCATTAGGAAGCGATCTTCTTTTGGAAGCATAATAGCATATCCGCCCGCTCTTCCACGTGGCACAATCGTTACTTTATGAACAACGCGTGCATCATTCAAGACCATTCCAACAATTGTATGTCCTGCTTCATGGTATGCAATCATTGCTCTTTCAACTTTACTAATCACACGATTTCTCTTAGCTGGACCTGCAATTACTCGGTCTTGAGCTTCGTCTAAATCTAATGCATCAATTGTCTTCTTATTGCGTCTTGCTGCTACTAGAGCTGCTTCATTCAGTAAGTTTTCTAAATCAGCACCAGAAAAACCTGGTGTTTGAGTTGCAATAACTTTTAAATCTACATTTTTACTAATGGGTTTATTTTTAGCATGAACCTTCAAGATAGCTTCGCGTCCCTTAACATCTGGATGACCTACTAAAATTTGACGGTCAAAACGACCTGGACGTAACAAAGCAGGGTCTAAAACGTCAGAACGGTTTGTTGCAGCAATAACGATAACTCCTTCATTACCAGAGAAACCATCTAATTCAACTAATAATTGATTTAATGTTTGCTCACGCTCGTCATGTCCGCCACCCATTCCTGCGCCACGTTGACGACCTACTGCATCGATTTCATCGATAAAGATAATAGATGGTGCAGTTTTCTTCGCATTTTCAAATAAATCACGTACACGGCTTGCTCCTACTCCGACAAACATCTCAACAAAATCTGAACCAGAGATAGAATAGAATGGTACACCAGCTTCACCAGCAACAGCCTTAGCAAGCAATGTTTTACCTGTACCAGGAGGTCCTTCTAATAAAACACCTGCTGGGATACGTGCACCAAGTTCAGAAAAACGTCTTGGATCTTTTAAGAATTCAACAACTTCAACAAGTTCTTCTTTTTCTTCATCTGCACCTGCAACATCAGAAAAACGAACTTTGTTTGCTTTATTATCAGATTCTTTTGCTTTTGATTTACCAAAGTTCATAACCCCGCGTCCACCTTGTCCGCCGCCGGCTTGTCCACTTTGCCCCATCATCATATAGATGAAGAACACAAAGATAACTAAAGGTAAAACAGAAACTAACAATGTTACCCAAATACCTGTAGATTCCTCAGGAAGTGGCGCTACTTCTATTTTATTTTCTTTTGCAAGAGAGTCAATCTCACTTACTGTCGAATCATTTTGTAAAACAGACGTTGTGAAATTTTTACTAGATGTTTCTGTTGATCCAAAAATACTAATTGTTGAGTTAGACTCTTTTTTCAAAGGTTGAGCTTCACGATATTCTCCAGTGATTTTGTATACACCAGCATTAGGTTGGATTGTGTATTTTTTGATTTGATTTTCTTCTAATTGCGTTACGAATTCACTAGCTGGAATTTCAGTGGTTTGTTCACCAGATGAGCCACCTGTTGCCCAGGTCACGATTCCAATAATCCCTAGAAATACGATTGCATAGAAGACCCCATTTTTTAAGAGTCCTTTTTTCATTGTTGCCCTCCTTCTACAAATAAACCTTCATAGTTTTTTTCTGTATTTTTTATTTTAACACATTAAATCCATGTCATCATATCACATTTGACCATCATTGACCATTTATTTCTACTGATAAATTTCCGGTTTTAAGATACCAATGTAAGGTAGGTTACGATACTTTTCATCATAATCTAAACCATAGCCAACCACAAACTCATTAGGAACTAAAAAACCGACATAGTCAGCTTTCATATCAACTACTCGTCCTTCAGGTTTGTCTAGTAACGTGACAATTTTAATTGAATTTGCTTTACGGTAACGGAACATTTCTATTAGGTAATTCAACGTTCGTCCACTATCAATGATATCTTCAACAATTAATAAATCTTTTCCTTCAACATTTGTGTCTAAATCTTTAAGAATCTTTACTTCGCCTGAAGAAGTAATGCCCCCTCCATAACTTGAAACATCCATGAAGTCCATCTCAAGATAAATATCCATTTCTTTTATCAAGTCTGACAAAAAAGGTGTTGCTCCTTTTAAAATTCCAACAACTAATGGCGTCTTCTCTTTGTAATCGAGTGTCAATTGTTTTCCTAGTTCACTTGTTCTTTCTGCTAATACTTCTCTCGAGAAAAGTACACGTTCGATATCATTCTTCATAGTTTTAAGTTCTCCTTTTCAATACGGCCTCTTTTATTTTTGATAAACGAGTATGTATTGTATTTTATCAGTTTCGCGTTGAATAGACAATCTAGATTCCTTATATTTTAATAACCAGATGATTTCATCTAAAGAATCGGTTAAGATAAGCATTTCTTCTCGTGCTTTTAATGATATTTTTTGATCAATCAAAATAGTTTTAACTTTTTTATGACCTCTGTCCATTCCTTTTAACGTCATCCGATCACCAGACTTACGATGTCGAATGAGTAAAGGTAGAATAACCTCACTTGGTTCAATCCAAATATGCTCATCTTTCTCGAAAGGTGAAGTAGCATGAGCCTCTACTTTAAACAAACCTATTCGTGCACCGTTTGTTATAGAAACCCATTGGCCAAGCAACAGTTTTTCTTCTTTTTGAAGCAGAACAGAGTGACTCAGCTTATTTTTTTCTAAATAAACGTGTTGGTATTCACGTCTTGCCTTCCAGCCACCTGGCAAATCTAGTTGCGCATTAGACTTAGTCCTCGTCATTAAACCTACTAACTCTTCTACTTGTTTCCTAAGCGTTTCAACTGGACAAGCATGATAAACCTTTTCTATTAAAATATGCTTTAGGACTTGTCTTTGGACTTCAGGTTCACAACTCAATAATGCCTTTTTATCTAACTCATAGAAATTAGGCTTACTTTGTAGCAGTATTTGTTCAGATTTTTTTTGAATAACTTGGTTAGCTAAAAATAAAACATCTGATAAATCAGCTGAGAAATCTTTAAAGTGAGTTAAAACTTGTTTATTTTCGAGTTTTAACAAAGGGGTAATTTTTTGACGGTAGCGGTTACGAGTGTACAACAAATCTACGTTTGTCTCATCTTCATAATAATCTAACTGACGAGTTTTGCTATAGGTGTAAATCTGTTCTTTAGAAAAATGCAACAATGGTCGAACAAGTAAACCTGTTCCAAAAGGACGTTGTACTTGTATACCGGTCATTCCTTTTAATTGTCCACCGCGTACTAATCGCATTAAAATTGTTTCTAATTGATCATCTGCGTGATGAGCTGTCAAAAGATGAGTGGCTCCCGTTACTTGCATTGTCTCTTTGAAAAAAGCATATCTAAAATTTCGAGCTGCTAGCTCTATTCCTGTTTTGGGATGTTTTTTACTATCCCAATGACGACTAAAATAAGGAATCTCTTTTGAACGACACTGCTCTTTTAAAAAACGTTCTTCTTCCATAGATGCTGTTCGTAATTCATGATTTACGTGAACTACACCGTACCAGGGGCGTAATGTATCTGGTAAACTCTGAATTAAATCCAATAAAGCCATTGAATCAACGCCACCAGAAACAGCAATCAATAGTCGATCCGAGGGCGTCCAAAGAAGATGTTGTCGACATTTTTCTGTAAAGTCAAAAGACAATTCCATTTCCCACTTCACCTCGTATACTAAGTTTAATTCTCTGCTATTTAGTGGTTCATCATTTTTCAATTACTTTTTTTCAGCAGTTATCTAACTTCTTCTTATAATAACAAAGAAGAACAAATATAAAAAAGGATAAGTCTCCTTATCCTTGGTTTTTCTTTTTAGTTACGACGTCCGCCTCGACCGCCGCGCTTTCCTTCAGTACTTCGTTTTAATATTGTTAAGCGATCATCACTATCTTTTAAAAATGATGACATCAATGAATCAAAATCATCTTTTTTAGGTTCTACACTCTTCATTCCACGAGCGTTACCGCGTTGGCTTTGGTATCCACCACTACGAGGAGCAGCGCTTTCGCGACGTCCTTGGTAACCGCCTGTTTTTTCTTGAGGACTTGAAGCAGGTTCAACTGGTTTATCGACTGCACGTCTAATAGAAAGACCGATTTTACCGTCGTCTCCGATAGACATAACTTTTACAGTGACTTCTTCTCCAATTTTTAATACATCTTTGATATCTTTGATAAAACTATCGGATACTTCACTAATATGAACTAATCCAGTTTTTCTGTCTCCTAGATCGATGAATGCACCAAAATTTGTAATACCTGATACTTTTCCTGTAACTTTATTTCCCACTTCAATTGACATATAAAATTGTTTCCTCCTTAGAACTTGTACGCTTATTATAGCATGCTATCTGACGACTTCAAACAGTTTATTGTTAATTAACCATTTCTTTAGAAAAAAGCCTATTTTTTATAAAAAACTGCCTGTATGTCTACTTTATAATCCTATTATGAATCACTTTTTCTCACTTTTGCTTCTTTTTGCTTCACTTCTTCTATAACTTTTGCTGCGTTATCTTCTGGAAAACTAAAAATAATCTCATTATCCTTAGATAAATAATATTGACTCCTAGCTAACTTAGCAACATAATCTTCGTCTTCTAAGCGTTTAACTTGGATACGCAACAGCTCTTGCTCTTTTCTTGTCTCTTTTAACGTCATTTCCGCTTGTTTTTTTTCTGTTTCCATTTTTGAAATAGATTGTATATTTAAAAAGATTTTTAGAGAGAAAAAAAGGATAACAAACGAACCTATCAATAGAATGATTGTCACTCTCATACGCATCTTACGCTTTTTTTTCTGTTCACGATGAGCTTGAAGGGTTTTGGATTTTGTATACTCATTTTGTAGCCTAGCAACATTTGTCGGCTCTTGTTTTTTCATAAACTCCCCATCCTTTTGCTACATTGTTAGTCCTGTTATTATAACAAGAAAGCGGATGCGTTGTCTAATAAATCGATAGATGAAGTCTTTTCTTACTTGCTTTCATCATTTTTTGATTCTTCACTAATAACCGTATACATTTCTTTGGTTTCTTCTTTTTTAGTCGACTCAACAATTTTCTCTATCTTTACGACCATCGTTTTATTTCCAAAACTAATCGTTAATTCATCTCCAATTTTTACATCAGAAGAAGACTTAGCAACTAGTCCGTTTAGTTGAATTCGACCTTTATCTGCAACTTCTTTAGCAATCGTACGGCGTTTAATAATACGTGAAATTTTTAAAAATTTATCTAATCTCATTCTTTTCTCCTCTTTTCTTCTGCTTTTATTTTTTGCCAAAGTATCTTTACTTCTTCACTACTTGCTGCTTTGACACCATCAAACACATGTGGATGGCGTCTGCGCAATTTTTTATTAAGCGTTTCTAGCACTTCTTCTAGAGAAAAATAGCCAGAGCGCTCTCCTAAATTTGTATGGTATAAGACTTGCATTAAGATATCGCCTAATTCTTCAACCATATTGGTATCGTCTTCTTTTTCAATCGCTTCGATAAATTCGGCTGTTTCTTCTTTTAGATAGGGAATTAAACTTTCGTGTGTCTGTTCTTTAATCCAACTATCGCCAGTTTCACTCGTAATTAAGTCAATATAGTACTGAGCTGTTTGGAATGACTTCGTTTGATCCTCTCTTGCCAAGGGCGGAACATATAATGACGTCAAATTATGAACACCTTGCATACGATCAATTTCAACTAACGTAAGCCATTCGACTTCTTCTGCTTTGCTTCCTGCCGCATGGACAAATGCTACAACATGATCATCTGGGTATTTCTCCGTTAACGTTAGTTTAACATCACTAGCAATATATTGGTTAAATACTTGCATAATAATGATGTGTTGGCCCAATTCTAGTTCATCTTTTTTCAGATCTAACGCGTCAACTAATTGAAAACCTTCTATTGGATCAATTTGGACAGCTTGAAATAAGTCATCTAAAAAGCTTTTTCCACCTTTGATAGTAATCTCAATTCCTTGTTTATTTGCTAGTAAGAGTTGAACAGATTTTTCTGCAACCATAGGATGTCCTGGAACGGCATAGATAATATCTTGCTTACTAGCTATTTCAAGTAATTCTTTTGAAATCGTATCATATACTCCTTCAAATTGTTCATTGTTTTCATATACTGCATCAAAAGAATGAAATTCAAATCCTTCTTCTTCTAATTCTGAAACAGCTGGATGCAACTTCGTACGCAAATAAACGGGCTGATCACTTTTCAATAAACGATAAACACCTATCGGTAGTTGTTCTAAGTCGCCTGGTCCTAATCCTACTATATTAATTTTCCCCATTTACTTCACCTGCTTTCTGATTATTTTTTTACCAAAAGGCAATGACAGCCATTCGCGAATGGTTAAAACATCTAAACGAAATAAGCCATAAGAAAAGACAGTGATCCCTATTGCTACACCTATTAGTGTCAGAGTAAAAGCCTCAAGTCGATGCCCGCCATTAAAGAAGCCATTTTCTACTACTGTCGTTGCTATTCCGACTACTATTGCCATTATTAGACTAAGTGAAACTAATTTTAGAACTATCCTATTTTTAGCAACTTCTTTTTTTAAAGTATGAGGCAAACCTAATTGAATAACAAATAAAATAAGTCCTAACGATAGTACAGTCGCTAAACTTGCACCTAATGTACCAAATTTTATAATCAGCCAATTGTTTACAAACCATTTAGTCAATAAACCAATTAGTAAAGCTCCGATTGTTAAATAGTGGTGATTTTGACTTTGTAGAATAGCATTATACGTGCCTATTAAAGAAGCAAGTAGAATAGCCAGCATATAAACTCTTAAAACTCTAACCCCAGAACGATCTCCGAATAGTAACTGATTGATATAAGGCATTAAAACAATCAGACCAGTTGTTGCAGCTAGTGAGAAAGTCGCTGTTATACGAACCATTGAGCTAGCTGAACGGATAAACTCTATTTCTTTTTTCTCACTAAATGCTCGACTTAATACAGGGAGAAGCGTTGTTGAAAAAGCTGTTGCAACAATCATTCCTAGTTGAATCAAGGGTTGTCCCCGATCATAAATCCCCTTCGCATTTTTCGCTAATTGGGATGACATCCCTGAATATGTTAGTCCTTTATATAGCGTAAAGGAGTCAACTAATTGCAGCAAAATCACTAACGCACTTAACAAGCAGATGGCTACTCCTTCTGTCATAAGACGCTTGGTCAAGGTAGTATAAGACACCTTTTCTAACGGGATTGCTAGTTGAGAAGAGGACTCTTCATCTGTCAACTTTTCTCTTAACAGAGCTATTCCTAAAACTAAACTAGCTGCTAGTCCAGCAATCCATGCACTATTCATAGCGACTGTTCCCATTTTATAGACATCCCATTCTAGAGATTGGTACATGATTGCCGCAAGTAAGATTACCGCCACACGAATGACCTGTTCTACAACTTGTGAGACAGCTGTCGGCATCATGCGAAACGTTCCTTGAAAGTAACCTCGCGTTGTTGTTAACAGGGGTATTAGTAAAAACAACCAAGAGACTGACTGGATAATTGGAATCAGTTGTATGTCGCCCATCCCTTTTGCGATCCAACTCGATCCAAAAAAGAGTAAGGAAAATAAAAGAAATGAAAAAATAGACAACACAACAAAAACTCTTATTAGTGTGTTTACTTGCTGTTCTTTATTTTTTTGTTCCGCAATGAGTTTAGATAAAAAAACCGGTAAACCAGTTAACGCTATTGTCATCCCAATACCGTAGATAGGATAAACTTGTTGATAAACATAAAAACCAGTATTTCCTACGATGTTTTGGAAGGGCACACGATAAACAGCACTTAGAATTTTTGCAATTAAAGCTGCTAAAGAAAGGAGTACCGCACCATTCATTGTTTTTTTCATTTGTTGGTTATCCAAATAAAAATCTCACCTTTCAAACGACAGTATTTAACTAGCTCTCATTAGTCTTCAGAATTTTTTCTACGATACAATGCACTAACTTTTGCAAACTTATAGAGATAATCTAGCCACTGATAAGTATGAGTCTTTTCAATTTGTATCGTTACGTGGAATTTATTTTTTTTCATTGTCATATTTGCTCTTAGGGGTACTTCACCAAGCGCTCTAAAAATTTCTTCTGCTGGTAAAGTGGTGGAACCAGACTCAGAGAATACTATCTCGATATCTTGTTCAGATCGTCTAATCGTCTCAATTAGTGCACGCTCACTATACAACTTAAGTAAACCAACCGCTAATAAATCTGAAACTTCATCTGGATACTCACCGAATCGATCAATCATTTCATCTTGTAACTGTACGTATGTTTCTTCATCACGTAATTCACGTATTCGTTTGTACACTTCAATTTTTTGACGTTCGTCTTCAATATAGGTCACAGGCAGATATGCATTGATGCCTAAATCAATTTCTACTTGTGTTGTTTCTTCCTTTTCTCCTAAACCACGCTTACGAGCAACTGCTTCACTTAACATCTCTGAATACAAATCGAATCCAACTGAATCGATAAAACCATGTTGTTGAGACCCTAACAAATTACCAGCTCCACGAATAGATAAATCACGCATGGCAATTTTAAATCCTGATCCTAATTCTGTAAAATCTTTGATCGCTTGCAGCCTTTTTTCACTAACTTCGTTCAAAACTTTATCCACTTGATACAAGAAATAAGCATACGCAACACGATTGCTTCGACCAACTCGACCTCTCAATTGATAAAGCTGAGACAATCCCATATGATCAGCATTCTCTACAAATAACGTATTTACGTTAGGAATATCCACACCTGTTTCAATAATCGTTGTCGTAACGAGTACATCGTATTCTCCCTCAATAAACTGAAAAAGCACATTTTCTAGCTGATTTTCAGTCATCTGTCCATGGGCGAAGCCTATACGGGCTTCAGGAATCAATTGTTTTAACTCTTCAACTTTTTTCTCAATCGTTGCTACACGGTTGTGTAAATAAAATGCTTGTCCGCCTCTTGCCATTTCTCGTTCAATTGCTTCACGAACAGCCCCTAGATTTTGTTCCATAACATAGGTTTGAACCGGATAACGGTTAGCTGGCGGCGTTTCAATAACGGACAAATCACGAACACCTAACATCGACATATGCAATGTTCTTGGTATAGGCGTAGCCGTTAACGTCAACACGTCAACTTGAGATTTTAATTGTTTTACTTTTTCTTTGTGTTTTACACCAAATCGTTGTTCTTCATCTACAATTAATAATCCTATATCTTGGAATTCAATATCTTTAGATAAAATCCGATGAGTTCCTATAACGATATCTACCTGTCCTTTTTTTATTCCTTCAATCGTCTCATTCTGCTGTTTTTTTGTTCTAAAACGGCTCAACAAACCAATCTCAACAGGAAATTCTGCAAATCGTTGTTTCAGTGTTTCGTAGTGTTGTTGAGCTAAGATGGTTGTTGGCACTAGAAATGCTGCCTGTTTGCCTTCTTGAACGGCTTTGAAAATAGCACGCATGGCGACTTCTGTTTTTCCGTAACCAACATCTCCTACTAACAAGCGGTCCATAGGTTTTTTACCTTCCATATCATGCTTGATTTCAATTGTACTTCTCAATTGATCAGGCGTTTCTGTATAAGGAAAAGCATCTTCGAATTCTTGTTGGTACTCATTATCTGCAGGATACGCATAGCCAACTTCTTGGTCACGAGCAGCATATAATTCAATTAATTCATCTGCGATATCCTCAATTTTACTCGCTACTTTACTCTTAGTTTTAGCCCATTCAGTTCCACCTAATTTATTTATTTTAGGTGTTTTAGCTTCTGATGAAACATATTTTTGCAGTAAGTTTAATTGAGTTACAGGAATAAATAACTTTGCATCATTTTTATAAATAATTGAAAGATAATCTTGATGAATACCATCAATGATTAACGTTTCCATTCCTGTATATTTTCCAATTCCGTGATTTACATGGACAACAAAATCACCTGGATTGAGTTCACTGTAACTCTTTAATCGTTCAGCGTTGGATAAATTTTGGCGTCTAGGTGTTTTTTTTGTTACTTTATTGAATAGCTCTCGTTCAGTTAATAACACTACCTTATCTGTTGGCAGTTCAAAACCATTTTGGATAGTTCCTTTTAAAATCTGAACTTTTCCTGTTTCAATTTTCTTTGATTTGACAACTTTACTAGTGATGTCAAAATCTTTAAAGATTTGCTGGACTTTATTTGCTCGCTCATCACTAGGCACCATAACAATAACTGTATTATTTTGTTTGATCCACCGATCCATTTCTGTTTTTAACAGAGGCATTTGCCCAAAGAATTGTTGCATATTTCGATAGGAAAAAGGATGAATTTCTGAAAAACGTAAATTTCCCATCCCTTTTTGAAAAAGTGAAAAATATAATATATCTTGTTTAATTGTTTTTGACTTATTGCGAAAATCATTGGAGAAACTTTGTTTTTGTAAAATACGATGCTCTGAAAGTTTTTCTGTAACCCACTCAGATTCCTCTTTTATTAGTTGACGGTCTGTTTCCATAATTCGTGGGTATTCGTCTAAGATAACGATACTCTTTTTACTAATATAATCTAAAATACTGATCGATTCAGGATAAACGTAATCGGTAAACATCGCCAATTGGCCCATTGGCTCTCCCTTATCAAAAGCATCCATAATTGGAGTAATGTATTGTGTAAAAGCTTGTTTTGCATCCGCTTCTTTCAATAACGCTAAGTTGTGTTCTACAGCTTTTGAAAATCGTGGAGCAGCACTTTGAAGCAGATCATGAGTATAGAGTGTATCGATAGCTGGCAAAATAGTGATTGATTCGATGGTTTCAATTGAACGCTGATTATCTGCATCAAAATAGCGTAAAGAATCCACTTCTACATCAAATAAATCAATGCGAACAGGATGTTCTTCTGTTAGAGGATAGATATCAATGATACCACCACGTATACTAAATTCCCCTGGACTACCAACTAGTTGTTGTCTGACATAGCCCATATCTACTAACCTTCGAGCCATGCCTATTACGTCTAACTCGCCTCCTTGTTGTACTTCAAAACGAGCATTCTCCCATATTTTCTTAGGTGGCAATAACTTACGAACTCCAGCTAACGGAACGATAACGATTCCTGGTTTTCCGGAAAGTAAAAAATCTAAAGCCGCTACTCTCTCAGTTCTAGCTTCTGGCGATGAGATAGACATTTCAGCATAAAGCATTTCTTCAACTGGAAATAAGTGCAGATTTTCTTCAGCAACAAAACCTGAAAAATCTTCTGCTAATTGACGAGCATGGAATAGATTATGTGTGATTAGAATAATCGGTCGTTTCTTTTTTTCTAAAATGGCATTTGTTACTAGCGTTCTAGCTGAACCAGCTAGTCCTGTAACCAATTGAACTTTTTGTTCACCAATTCCTGCTAATAAGCCTTTTACATCAGGCGAATCAGCGAATAGTTTAGTGATATCTCCCACTAGATAGGCTCCTTTTACTTTTATTTTTCAGATGATAAAAGAAGCTCAGATTCTTACTGGGCTTCCTTTACTTCCTTTATTTTTTGTTGTATTGATTCATTGCATCAATAAAGGGATGGCCATTGACCCAATAATCAATCGCAGATACCCCATCCTTAATAGCAAACGATAGTATTTCTTCTTTCTCTTTTGAGAAGCCACCTAAGACATGATTTACAACGGTTTGGTCGAAAAATGGACGATCTATACCGATGCGAATACGATTAAAGTCAGATGTTCCTAGGTGTTGGATTAGACTTTTTATTCCGTTATGGCCTCCAGCGCTTCCTTTTTGTCGAAGACGAATTTTTCCAGCAGGTAAATCTAGATCATCATAAACAATAACAATATCATCTAGTATTACATTAAAATAATCCATTAATGGCCTTACTGCTCGTCCGGAATCGTTCATAAATGTTTGCGGTTTTACTAGTATGATTTTTTCTTTCCCTATAAAAGCTTCTGTATACAGGGCTTCAAATTTACTTTTATTAAACGTTAAATCGTGTTGCATAGCGTACTCATCCAAGACCATAAATCCTATATTATGCTTAGTATGTGTATATTTCGTGCCGGGATTTCCCAGGCCGATAATCATTTTCATATCAGTTATTCTCCAATTTCAGTTATTTCTTTTCTACTAATTTCCATTTAGTATAAGCCTATCGAGAACTGCACGCAAAAAAATGCCGCACGAAATTCTCTTCGTCCAGTAGTATTTTTTATAGTATACCATATTTTAGATTACAATAGAAAAAACTTGCTTTTTCTATTTTTTTTAGCCTGTTTTCTCAATAGTTTGATTGATTTTTTTGCTGTTCTAAACATTTCTTTTCTTTTTATATAGGAAAGAATAACCACATTTTCTACCCTCCATACCTTACGGCTATACCTTTAACTAAAATAAGTTCTTAGATTGATTACGCAATTTTGACTAAGACAATGCTTCTAAACAGATTTCCACAATAATCCTTAACCTATTTTGAAGTAATCAGAGTCAAGTATAAGCATGTAAAAAAATAGTTCTCCTCATTCGAATAACCCTTTACTTACATTTTTTAATTCTATTCCAAAGAATCTTCTATTTGGAACACCAGCAAGTTAATCCGCATTCAATAGTTTAATGAACTAGGCATTCACTTTCAACAGTCTTTGCTATTTGTTCTTTATTTCTTAATAAACACTCCCTAATTTTATTAGTACTACTTCTTTTTCTAAACAAGCTTCTACCCCTTTAATATTTGTATTCCTTAATTCTAAAGTATAATCTGCTTATTACTCACTGGAAAAAAATACAAGTAATCAGTTTGTTTTCTTCAAACTTGTGTAGACTTATTAAAGACAAAATTTCTATTCTATCCCTAGTTTTTATTAAGTTATCTTTTATTTATTCGCTTTAAACTATTCGTTAGTTCTGCCAGTCTAGTATGCTGCATCGTTTTTCACTTCATTAATTAATTTTCTTCCTGTTTTGTGAATTTTTTATCTAATTATTTAAATAAAATTACGTCCATTTCTATTAGTTTATCATTCTATTTTAGTCGATATTTTTTTAAAAAATGACTAGAACGTTAGAAAAAGAGCAAACTTAGTGGAAATTTACTACTAAATCAAATGAATGTGTTTTCATTTCCAATAAATTGCCTTCGTTCTATTTCAACTTCTTATCTTTGAGTGCTATAATTGAGGGGTATCTTAAAGCTTATAAGGAGGACTATACATTATGTACAATGCTAAAATAAAAAGTCACCAAAAAGTTATTATCGTAGGAGACGGCGCAGTAGGTTCTAGCTATGCTTTTTCTCTAGTCACACAAAATATTGCTCAAGAAATCGGTATCATTGATATCGATACAAAAAAGGCAGAAGGCGATGCAATGGATCTTTCCCACGCACTAGCTTTTACCTCTCCTAAAAAAATCTATGCAGCTACCTATGAAGATTGTAGCGATGCTGATATCGTTGTTATTACTGCTGGAGCAGCTCAAAAACCAGGTGAAACCCGTTTAGACTTAGTTCAAAAGAATTTAAACATATTTAAAAGTATTGTTGGCAGCATTATGGAAAGTGGTTTTGACGGTATTATTATTGTTGCAACTAATCCAGTAGATATTTTAACCTATGCTACTTGGAAATTCTCAGGGCTTCCTCAGCATCGAGTTATCGGCTCAGGTACTTCTCTAGACAGTGCTCGTTTCCGCCAAGCAATTGCTGAGTTAACAGGTGTAGACTCTCGTAATGTTCATGGCTATATTTTAGGTGAACATGGAGATACAGAATTCCCAGTATGGTCACATGCTAACATAGCGGGTCTTCAAATTTATGAATGGATCAAAGATAACCCTGGTGTAGATGAGCAAGCCTTAGTTGATATGTTCTTTAAAGTTCGTGATGCTGCTTATGATATCATTGAACGAAAAGGGGCTACTTTCTATGGTATCGCTGTTTCATTAACACGCATTACTAAAGCAATCTTATCTGATGAGAATGCTATCTTGCCTCTTTCAGTTTACCTAGATGGCGAATACAGTCAAAAAGATATTTTTATTGGAGCACCTGCAATTATAAACCGTCAAGGTGTCAAAAGTGTTATTCAAATTCCTTTAAATGATTCTGAACAAGAAAAAATGAATCATTCTGCTGATACACTTAGAAAAATTACACAAGAAGCAATGAAAATAGTAGAAGAAAACGCAAACTAATTTAAAATAATAAGAATAAACGCATAACTTTATTATGAAAAACTAAAAAACACCTTTTTACTTAGTCGTACCATAAGTAAAAAGATGTTTTTTTAGTCTATTCATTCACAGCACAATTGAAAAATTGTTTCTGCATAGATATCCATTGCTTGAAATAGTTCATCCAAGGATATACCCTCATTGCTTTGATGAGCTAGACTTTCTGTTGTTGGAAAATGAGCTCCAAAGGCAACCATATTTTTCATAGTTCTTGCATAAGTAGCTCCACCCGATGTGAGTGGCTGAGTTAAATCATTGGTTTTACTTTGATAGATAGCCATTAACGTCTGAACCAAGTCACTTTCTTTGGGAACATATAAGCCAGCTACACGGTCAAACTCATAATAATCTAAACCATAAGGCTCTGCTACTTCTTTAAGTTTTTGTACTAAATCTTCTATTGGAAAGCTAACTGGGATACGTAAGTCTATTTCTATCTCTGATTTTTTTTCATCAATAGAAAGAGACGCTACATTAAACGTTAACTCTCCTGTCATCTCATCTTTTATTTCACCGAATATACTCCAGCCGTTCGTTTCGTCTCTTACCTTTTCAGCTAAAAAATTTACTGTTGGATGCGGATAAATATGAACCAATCCTTTTGCTAGTTGATTGATTGCGTTGACTCCTTGTTCAGCTACACTCGCATGAACAGCCTTACCATTTACGGTGATTAGATTACCGTCAACGGTATGAGTGACTCCCATTTCTAACATTTTTTCGTGTAGAGCATTTGCGTCTTTACCTTCAAAATCAGCACGACCAGGAACAATATTAAAAGCATCTCCGCAAGCTAATGTGATATCTGAACTTCCAGGACCAATTAACTTTACCTGTAACAATCCTTTTTCAGCATACGTTACAGGAAAAGAACTATCTGGAACAAACCCCATAGTTGGCTGTTCTTCTTTAGCATTGTAGTGCTCCATACACCGCCAAAGTGTTTCTTCGTCTGTTCCAAAAACAAAACGAATTCGTTTCTTAAAAGGAACTCCTTCATCAACTACTGCTTTAAACCCATATAAAGCTGCAATAGTTGGCCCTTTATCATCTTGTGAACCACGTCCTATTAACTTTCCATCTTTAATAACTGCACCAAATGGAGGAGTCTCCCATAGACTCACATCCCCTTCAGGTACAACATCTAAATGGCATAATACAGCTACTAACTCTTCACCCTGTCCGTAGTCAGCATAACCATAAAATCCTGCTGGGTCTGAATAAGTTTTCATTCCTAGTGTTTCACAAATACTTAGTGCTTGCGCTAGACAGTCAGCAATCGCTTGCCCAAAAGGTGGATACGTTTTTCCGTCCCCAGTGTTAATAGAAGGAATACTAACTAATTTTTTTAATGCTATTACACTTTCATCCTGATGTATTTTTGTTACCCAATTTTTCATAAAACTAAACACACTTCCCTTTTTAATTTTTATTCTTTAATAGAAACATATTTTAGATTGACACTATTAATCTGGCTCAAGTAATAGCCTTCGACATTCTCTCTTAATAACATTGCTTGAGCTTGCTGGTAAAGTGGCACAATTGCTGTATCATCCATCAGAATTTTTTCAGCAGCTAAATTATTGGCCCATTTTTTTTCTGGATTACTACTGTCTATACCTAGAGAAGCTTGAACTAACTTATCGTACTCTTCATTTGAATATTTTCCTCCATTAAATACAGAACCAGATAAAAATAAATTCAAGAAATTATTTGTATCGTTCGTATCTGCACCCCAACCAGATAATAGTAAATCAAAATCTCCATTATCACCTAATTCAATTCTATTTTTGAAAGGAACATTTTTTATAGTAACCGATACACCAGGTAGGTTTTTCTCAATTTTATTTTGTAAGTATTGACTTACTTTTTTTGTTACCTCATCATCATCAGCAACTAGCTCTAATTCAACAGCTGTTAAGCCTAATTCTTTTTTTGCTACTGCCCATAACTCAGAAGCTTTTTCTGGTTGATACCCTAGATAATCCCCAGCGGCTTTCCTAAAATCTTCCCCTGTTTCAGAATTTTCTACCAGACCACTTGTCACCAAACCTCCTAAAGCTTTCGATCCATTAGCTATAATATTCTCTGCTAATTCCTCGCGTGAGATTGCCAACGCTAAAGCTGTTCTCATGTTTTTATTTTTTAATGCTGAATTAGTTGTATGATCTAGTTCCAAATAAACAGACTTAGCTAATAAAGGAGCTATAAATTCAGAATCTTGATTATACTGTTGAGCAAATTCACCCGTTAATGCAATCAAGTCAATTTCACCATTGTTGTATAAATTTAAACCTGTAGTCGTTTCCTTAATTACTTGATTAGTGACTTTTGTTAAAGCAACATTTTCTTTATCCCAATAGTACTCATTTTTTTCGTATGTCCACGATAAACCCGTTCCATCCCATTCGTTTAAGATAAATGGTCCATTGTACAACGCTGCTTCACTACTCGTTCCAAATTTCGAACCTTGAGCAATAACGAATGATTCTTTTTGAGGAGAAAATGTTGGTTTAGTGATCAATTTCATAAAGTTTTCTACTGGTCTTTCCAAAGTAATTTCTAACTCTAATTCACTTAGTGCTTTTATCCCCAGTTCAACAACGGTCTTTTCACCTGCTAAAATAGCCGCAGCATTTTTTATATCTGTCATGACAAATGAATAATTAGCCGCTGTTTCAGGATCAACAATTCGTTGCCAAGCATATTCAAAATCCGCTGCTATCAAAGGTTCACCATTAGACCATTTCAAATCAGGTTTCAATGTAAATAGATACGTTAATTGGTCTTCACTTACTTCAGGTGCTCCTTCAGCTAAGGCTGGAATAGCTTCTTCATTGGTATCTAGACGATAAAGGCCTTCCATCACTTGGTTTAAAGCACTAAAACTAATGGTATCTTGTGATAAAGCTGGATCAATCGTTGGTAATTCTGAAGCAACACTTAGATGAAGTACTTGTTCTGTCTTATTTTTTTCTGAGTTACTTGAAGCAGAAGTTCCATTCACCGCTTGCTTATCAGACTGCCCACATCCACTCATAATGACTATTCCTATAGCAAAGTAAATAAGTTTTTTCATTTTCACATCTCCCCTTTTTTAATGGTTTATTTTCTTATCGTATTCTAATCTGTTGAAGCTTTTTCCTATCATACAAGATTAAACATAATTATACAACATTAATCCCGTTTTTTAATAAATAAAGATTTAATATACAGTATAAATGAATATATTAGTTATAAAATTTTATATATACAAAAAAATAAAGCTGAATAAATCATATCAGCTTTATTTTAAAGTGGAATAATAAGATCATTTTCAGAATCTTTATCTGAATGAATCGCTTTTACTTCAATAATTAATTTATGAGGCAAACAAATACTCGTTTCACCAGGTTTACTAATCCAACCTGTTTTTACAGCAATTTGGTCAGGACTGTTATCTTCTTTGTTTCGAATCTTCGTTCCATCTACTTCTATAATATTGTATTGTCCATCTGCTGGATAGAAAGTAAACTCTTGATTTTCCGTCTCTTTTGATAGTTCAATCTGTTTAATTTCTTTGCCATTAATTGAAACAATCGCAATAATTGTACTGTCTTGATCTATCGAAAAATTCTGTCTGTTAAATATCATATATGGAATAAATGAACCCATCATTAATACAACGATAATAACTACATCTAGTGGTTTAACTAATTTTTTGTACTGTTTAAATTTAGTCATGAAAATTGCTCCGTCCATCTTAATCTATTAGGCAAATTATCTATTTGTCTTATTGTAACAAGCAATAACTAACTCAACAAGAGTCTATCACTTTTTAACTATTCTATTAACTAGAAAAAAACGCAAGAAAAGCTCTTAGCCTCTCTTACGTTTTTTAGTTTTAGATTTATTTATGACTTTCCTTAAACTTTCTTTCAAAAAGTGGACTTACAGACTTATTCTCGTGAATTCGTTTGATTGCATCTGCCATTAGTGCACTAACACTTATTCCAATAATTTTATCGATTTTTTTATCTTCAGGAAGGTAGATAGAATCTGTCACAATCAATTGTTTGATTGCAGAATTTTGGATGCGTTCAATTGCAGGACCAGATAAAACAGGATGTGTACAGCAAGCGTAAACTTCAGTAGCACCTGCTTCTTCTAAAGCTTTTGCAGCTAAAGTGATGGTTCCTGCAGTATCAATCATATCATCAATCAAAATACATGTTTTACCTTCGACAGATCCAATAATATTCATTACTTCTGCCACGTTAGCCTTTGGACGACGTTTATCAATAATTGCGATAGGTGCCTTTAAAAATTCAGCTAATTTACGAGCACGAGTGACTCCACCATGATCAGGTGAAACAACTACAACACCTTCACCTTCAAGACCACAGTCTAGAAAATGATTCGCTAAAAGAGAGGCTCCCAATAGATGATCCACAGGCATATCAAAGAATCCTTGGATTTGCGAAGCGTGTAAATCTAATGTCAGAATACGGTCTGCTCCTGCAGCTGTAATCATATTAGCAACTAATTTTGCAGTGATAGGCTCTCTTGAACGTGCTTTACGGTCTTGTCTTGCGTATCCATAATAAGGGATAACTAAGTTAACTGTTTTTGCACTAGCACGTTTTAAGGCATCAATCATAATCAGCATTTCCATTATGTTATCATTTACTGGACTCGACGTTGATTGGATAATGTAAACATGATCTCCACGAATACTTTCTTCAATATTGATTCGAATTTCTCCATCGCTGAACTGATCCACTGAGAGTTTCCCTAATTCTACTCCTACATCACTAGCAATTTTCTCTGCTAACGGTTTGTTGGAGTTTAACGCAAAAATCTTTAACTTTGGATCAAAATAGTGTTCTGACATAGTGACCTCCACTTTCTTTATTTTCAAGAATATCCTGTGTTTACAATTCAATTCTATACTAGGCATTTTAACCTAAGAAATCAAGACAATTCTTGATTTCTTTTGAATTTCACAGGTTATCTTAATGTGGTAATTTAGTGTAATAGTCTAGTTTGTTTTCTTGACGTGCTCTAGCAATTGCCAATGCTTGTGTTGGTACATCTTTTGTGATGGTTGAACCTGCAGCAATGTAAACATTTTCTGCAATAGTTAACGGTGCTATCAAGTTAGCATTGCAACCTACAAAAACATTATTTCCTACTGTTGTTCGGAATTTATTTTTACCGTCATAGTTTACAAAAATCGTGCCACATCCGACGTTAATATTTTCACCTAAGTCCGCATCACCAATATAAGTCAAATGACCGACTTTTGTTGTTGCGCCAATAGTAGCATTTTTGATTTCAACAAAATTGCCAATGTGCACCGATTCACCAATTTCACTATTCGGTCGAAGGTGACTATAAGGTCCAATATTGCTATTTTTTCCCATTGTAGCATGATTAATCGTTGAGTTAGTAATGCGTACACCATCGGCGATTATACTATTTGACAGTTCAGAATGAGCTCCAATAAAGCAATCTTCTCCTATACTAGTGTTTCCTTTCAATGAAACATTTGGCTCGATAACTGTATCTGAGCCAATGACAACACCACTATCAATATAAGTTGTTGCTGGATCAATCATAGTTACACCGTTTTGCATGTGCATGTTATTGATTCGTTCACGCATCAATTTTGAAGCCTCAGATAATGCTACTCGATCATTAACTCCTAGTCCATCGTGTTCGCTTCCCATTTTATAAGCATCAACAATTTCATTTTGATTTTTAAGTATTTCAATAACATCCGGTAAATAGTACTCACCTTGAGAATTTTGATTGCCCACTTGTGAGAGAGTTTCAAATAGCAATCGATTGTCAAAACAATAGGTCCCTGTATTCACTTCTTGAACCAGTTGTTCAGCTTCATTCGCATCTTTTTGCTCAACAATTTTTTCTACAGAATTTTTACTGTTGCGAATAATACGACCATAGCCTGTCGGATCTTGAGCATGTGCAGTCAAAATTGTCGCTTTTGCACCTTTTTCCTGATGATAGTCGAATAAATTATTTAATGTCTCTGCTGTTAATAACGGGGTATCTCCACAGATAACTAAAGTGATTCCTTCTCTATCTTTCAAATGGCTTTCTGCTTGTATGACTGCATGTCCTGTACCCAATTGCTCTTCTTGTATAGCATAACTTGTTCGATTACCTAAGTATTCTTTGACCTTCTCAGCACCAAACCCAACAATTGTTACGATTTCATTTACACCTGTTGCTTCTACTTGGTCAATGACATGACCTACCATTGGTTTACCTGCGACGAGATGTAAGACTTTATATAATTTTGACTTCATGCGTGAGCCTTGTCCTGCTGCTAATACAACTGCATATCTTTGTGCCATTTCAGTAACCTCCATCCATTATCTTAATCATTCGTTATTTTTGTATTGTTTACTCTATTTTATAGGTTTATTTTTTTAATTCTAACTATTTAATAATAGCTTAAAAAACGTTATTTTTCAAGGAAAACTCCTATTCTTTAGGGTTCTTTCAAAAGTTTAGTTCGACCTATTTAGGCAAGCGGAATCATTTCCATTTTTAAAAACTGTTGTCTTAGTATTTATTCTTGTATACTTAGATAAATGATACTAAAAGGAGGAATACCACTATGAATCAAAAATCAGAAAAATATTGGGTAGAGCATTTGGAACTGACACCTCATCCTGAAGGAGGTTTTTTCAAATCTGTTTCTCAACCTGCTGAAATGTATCGCGTTGAAGGAAACTATGAACGGCCTTTATACACAAGTATTTATTTTTTATTAAATCAAGAGAGCCCTTCACATTTTCATCGTTTAAAATCAGATGAAGTTTGGTATTTTCATACCGGTGATCCTTTGACTGTCCATATGCTTTATCCTGATGGACACTATGATCAAGTAAAATTAGGTGATACACTTGAAAATGATGAAACTTTACAATTTACTGTTCCTAAAGGTGTTATTTTTGGCTCTAGCGTTGAAGAGAAAGGGATCTACTCACTAGTGAGTTGTATGGTCTCTCCCGGTTTTGATTACGAAGATTTTGAATTATTTACACAAGCTGAACTACTTGAGGACTATCCACAACACGAACAAGTCATTAAAAAATTAGCTTTTGAAACATTGCCGGATTAAAAATAGAAATAACGGCTAAGACAACCGTCTCAGTCGCTATTTCTATTTTTAAACTTTTATGCTTCTTTTACTTTAAACTTAGCCATATAGTAGCCTAACGTCAAATGATAAATAGGGTGCTTATAGTTTGTTTTCCTTTTTTTAAATTTCTCCGTATTCAATTGGTCTAGGTATTCAAAGAAAGAGAGATAGGTTTGTTTATTTCATTTTTTTACTTTAACTGAATACAATTGTGTCTGAACAGAGTGTGAAGATGTCAAAATACGAACAGATAACGAGAGTCCAGTTTCAACTTCCGTTGTCCATTCTTCCCCTGCTTTTATTAAGTTTGACTGTCTCTACCTTATTTTAATAGCGCTACAGAACCATAAGAAACTAATTGATTCTCACATCTTTTACAATCAATTGAAATGGAATTAGATAGATTAAAATAATATATCTACAAAAACGTAGATTTGCATTTTTAGGTACCAACCTACGTTTCTATTAGTTAGTTAATTTTAGCAATACAAATTATTTTCAGCTTAATGATTGCCTTATTCGTCTATTTTTTATCAAAGTAATTTCCAGGAGTTACATGAATTGTTTTATCCCGTATATCAACTTCATCTACACACAATAAGGATGTATAATCCTCAATCATTCTATCGCCGTTAAAGGTTGATTCTGCGAATACTGTTACACCGACTAATTGTGCTTCAAATTCTTCAATCAGACTCTTCATACCATTAACAGTTCCGCCGCCTTTCATGAAGTCATCTACAATTAGGACGCGCGAACCTCTCTTCAAACTGCGCTTAGATAATTCCATTTTTTCTATTCTTTCAGAAGATCCTGATACATAATTAATACTAACCGTTGATCCTTCTGTAATCTTAGAATCACGTCTTACCATTACAAATGGAACATTTAAATAACTTGATACTGCTTGGGCAATTGGTACACCTTTTGTTGCCACGGTCATAACTGCATCAATTGAGTCATGGAGATACTGAGAAGCAATAATTTTACCAATCTGACGCAATGTTTGCGGTTCTCCTAGTAAATCTGATAAATAAACATAGCCACCTGGTAATAATCGATTAGCCTCTGACAAACGTTCGCACATGTCTTCGACGAATTCTCTTGCCTCTTCTTTAGCTATCTCAGGAATATAACGTACGCCTCCTGCTGCTCCAGGCACTGTTTCTAGCGTACCCGTACCCCGCTCTCTAAACGTTTTTTTAACGATCGATAAATCTTCACTGATAGAGGATTTAGCAGAATCATAACGCTTTGCAAAATAAGTTAAAGAAACTAACTTATGTGGTTTTTCTAATAAATAACGAGTCATATCAATTAATCGTTCACTTCTTTTTACTTTCAACTCTTTCACCTCATCATAATGTACTTTTTAATTTTATTTTTTAAAATGGTTGTGTTCATTATAATCATATTTAACGAAAAAAGGTAGTCATTTCTGTTAAAAAAGGTGAAATTGTTCGTTTTTTTTATTATTTTCTCATAAAAAAAAAGCGAACTTTCGGATTCGCATTTTTTCTATTTGATTAAGTACGTTGATTTTTTTTATATTTTGATTGATTGACCAGCTTTTTAACAATCGTCGTAATAATAAAAATAACAATAAAAACTAAGGTTATTGTCGCTCCTGGTGGTGTTCCAAATTGATAAGAAGCAGTTAAACCAGTGAACATACCTACTAAACCAACAAGAATACCTATCAAGATAACTAAGTTAAAACTTTTACTTAACCTCATCGCAATCGCGGCAGGTAATATAATAATTGCCGAAACTAGTAACGCTCCAACAATGGGCATAATAACGGCTATCGTAACACCAGTAATCACATTAAAAACAATCGACATCAGCTTGACTGGTAAACCAGCTGTGTACGCTGTGTCTTCGTCGAAAGTTAAAACATACATTGGCTTACGAAAAACTAAAAATAATCCTACTACCAATAAGAAAAGAAAGAATAGTAACTGTACCTGAGCAAGATTAATCGTTACTATTGAACCAAATAAGTATTGTTGAATACTTGTATTTGTTCCACCCTCATTCAAACTCATCAAAACCAAGGCAATCGCCATTCCTGCTGACATCAAAATAGCTATAGAAATTTCTGAATAAGATTTATAAAGCATTCGGATATAATCTATTGATACAGCTGCTATGACAACAACAACTAATGTCATCAGTGTTGGATTAACATTTAACAACAAGCCTAAAGCAATACCTGCTAAAGAAATATGTGACAATGTATCTGCCATTAAAGATTGGCGTCTAAGAATTAAAAATAATCCTAAAATAGGAGCAATAACGGCTATCAAGAATGAAGCTTGGAAGGCTCTTTGCATGAATCCATAGAAAAACATCTCCACGGTGAATCCTCCTTTCTAACAAGTTGAATATGACGATCTGCGTATTGCTTAATATCTTCATGGTCATGAGTCACCATTAAAATTCCTTTACCATGAACTTTACTATTGTGCTTTAGTAATTCATAAAATTCACGTCGTGAATCAAGATCCATCCCTGTTGTTGGTTCATCTAGTACAAAAAGATCTGGATCTGTTGCAAAAATACGAGCCAGTGAAATGCGTTGTTTTTGGCCTCCCGAAAGTTCGCCAATTTTTTTATTTCTCATTTCCCACATACCAACTGATTTCAATGCGCGTTCAACATGTTCTTTATCTTCTGCATCTAGCTTTTTAAACCATTTATTCCTTTGGTAACGACCAGAACGCACTAATTCCAAAACCGTACTAGGAAATCCTGCATTAAACGAAGCTACTTGCTGAGGAATATATCCAATAGCTAACTTTTCATTTCTCTCATTTACTGGTGAGATAGTTGCTGTACCTTTACTTGGTGTTAATAAGCCTAATATATTACGAAGTAGAGTCGATTTAGCCGCACCATTTTCACCTGTTAGCATAACGAATTCGCCAGGATCGACTGTAAAACAAATATTTTCTAGGACTGGTTCCTCGTCATAATAAAAAGATAAATCTTTAACTTCAATATAATGCATCATCATCATCCTTTCTTATTTTGAGTCCTACTGTAAAATTATATATCCATACACCCTCAGTAGCGACTTTTTTTATATTTTTCTATTGTTTCTCAAATCGTAATGATTACTCTTTAGATTCACTTTAGTAGCTTATCACTACTCTTATTATTCGTCAAGAAAAATATCTTGAATGATACCTAACTAGTTGTTTCTATAAATGACAAGGCTAGAACCACTTTTTTGGTTCCAGCCTCGTTTCTTATTTTAATGTTCTCACAAGATAAACTTCATTACAGAAACCTTTTAGACCGTTATACACTCTTTGCGCTCTCGAGTATTTACGACAAAGAGCGAAAATAGTTGGCCCACTGCCACTCATTAACGCAGCATCTGCTCCAAAAGATATCATTTTTTGTTTGATTTTTTCAATCGACGGTTGCCGAATAGTAGACGCTTCTTCCAACGAATTTCCTATTGAACTCGTCATTTTTAGATAATCCTGTTCTTGAATAGCCGTTATCATTGATTGGGTAGAAGGATGTCTAAGTGTCTCATAAGAGAGTGCACTAAAGACTGTTCCTGTTGAAATACCTTTTTTAGGTTTAACTAAGACAACCCAACACTGAGGGACAGCTTCTAGTTGTTCTATCTTTTCACCTCGTCCACTTACAAAGGCTGTTCCTCCATAAATACAATAAGGGACATCCGAACCTACCTCTGCACCCAATTCAGCTAATTCAGCTAATGATAACTTTAAGTTCCATAATTTGTTTAAGCCTCTCAATGTTGCTGCTGCATCACTGCTTCCACCACCTAAACCCGCTGCGATTGGAATGTTTTTTCTAATCATCATTTCTACCCCAAGTTGAATATTAAATCTATCTTTTATTAATCTAGCTGCTTTATATGCATGGTTTCTTTGATCTAAAGGTAAAAAACCATTATTAGATTGAATGATAATCGTATCATTTTCAAGTGTTTTCACTGTTACATAGTCTGCTAAATCAACAGAAGTCATAACCATCTCAAGTTCATGGTAACCATCTTCACGCTTATGCAAAACATCTAACGTTAAATTGATTTTAGCAGGAGCTTTTTCTATTATTTCTATATTCATCATCTGCCTCCTTTCATTTTTAAAAAGTCTTTTGTCTGTTAAACATACTAGCTTAAAAAAAAGGATTTGCAAATAAAGAACAAACAATTTTAACGAAATTATCAGAAATGTTTTTTTGTAAAAAAAAAACGAGCTCATGTTTCAGCTCGTGGTCTTACGATTAAGCATATTGTAGACTTTCTTCATCTAGAAATTGAATTTCCACCGATTGGGTCAAAACATCTGTATAACTATAAGAGACACGTTCAAAAGCATTTTCATCTTGATCTAATTCCACAACAAAAACAGAAGGATACGTTTCAGTCAAAATACCTTTACGCTCTGTCTTTTTTTTACGACCTACTTGTGCGGTCAGCATAATTTTTTTACCTAATTTGAGATCTAGTTTCTCTTTGATACTGGATAATGTAATTGGCATCAGTTTCACCTCTCTCATCTGGTGAGCAGTGTACCACACTTAGACGAATTTTACAAGTATAACATATGAGAAAGAAGGAATCAACTATTTTATCTCTAATAAAACAACTACCAAAAATTCTCTCTATTAAAGAGTTTTGGTAGTTTTCCTTATTGTTTTCTAATTTAATTTTAATAGTTTTAAGTAAATACCATCTGATAATTTACCAAATTCTACTAAACTTAGTGTCTCGCCTCGGCGTTTTGGATCAATTCCAGCGTAGTCAAGGGCTTCAATTAATTTTTCTTTTACGCCTTCATTTTTCCCGTATCTGCCAGAAAGATTATTCCAAAGAGTTTTTCTTCGTTGAACAAACGCTGCTCGCACAACTTCAAAGAAAATTTTCTCATTTAGTACCTCAACAGCAGGTGTTTCTCTTCTAGTTAACTTGATAATTGCTGAATCAACATTGGGCTGTGGCACGAAAACTGTTTTAGGTACAATAAAAGCTATTTCTGCATCCATGTAGTATTGGACAGCAATGGATAATGAGCCATATGCTTTGCTACCTGGCGCTGATGTAACTCGTTCTGCAACTTCTTTTTGCATCATCACAACTAACGTATCAATTCGGACAGCTGATTCCAGAAAATACATAATGATTGGTGTCGTTATATAGTAAGGTAAATTTGCTACAACCATAAGCGGTTCTGTCAAGTCTAGTTTATTTGATAGGATTTCTTTCAAATTTGCCTGTAAAACATCTTTGTTTATAATCGTCACGTTAGTATAAGGGCTTAACGTATCCTCTAATACCGGCAGCAAGCGATCATCTATTTCAAACGCAATAACTTCTTTGCTCGAACGAGCTAAGTGCTCTGTTAAGGCTCCAATACCGGGGCCTACTTCGACGACATTTGTTTGTTTATTTAATTCTGCTGTATCAACAATTTTTGTTAGAATGTTTGAATCAATGATAAAATTCTGGCCTAAACTTTTTTTAAGGGAAAATCCATGCTTTTTTAATATTTCTTTCGTTCTAATAGGTGTTGCAATATCCTTATTCGTTGTCATTTTCTTCCTCCAAAATCTGTTGCATAGCTTGAATAACTTCGTCCGGCGAGATTTGGAACATGTTTAATCTCTTTTGGAGCTGTTTTCCATTCGTGTAACCAATGTTCAATCGGTCACCTAATTTTTCTCTTCTTTTTCGCGCATATGCTCCAGCAATCAACCCTGCATCTAATAATAGTTGTCTAGGAATCGCGATTTCTTGCTCTAGTACTTGCGTGTAGCTTTTTGATAACGCTCTTCGGATAGAATCCGGTGAAGCGTGTTCAATACCTAGACTGCCCTTATGCTTTGGTTTAGCCTCGTCAATCGTTAAAAAAGCATGTTTTACACCTGGTATAGCTCTAGAAATTGTTTTTCTTATTTTTTCTCCCGGAAAATCAGGATCAGTAAAAACAATAACCCCTCTTGTTGCTTGTGCTTTTTCAATTAACTTTAGTGTCTCAGCATTAATAGCTGAACCATTAGTCTCGATCGTATCAGCCTCAAGCGACTCTTTAATTCTTCTTGTATCATCTCGTCCTTCGACAACAATGATTTCTTTTATTTTTTCCATTCGTTTAACCTAAATAATCTGTTAGCATTTTTCATTGTTTGAACAGCTACTTCTTCATAAGAACAGCTTCTTAACTCAGCAACTTTTTCTGCTACATACTTAACGTATGCTGGTTCATTTCGCTTACCTCTGTAAGGAACAGGAGCTAAATAAGGAGCATCTGTTTCAATTAGCAATTTATCAAAAGGAACAACTCTTGCTACATCTTTAGGGTCTTGTGCGTTTTTAAACGTCACTACGCCACTTAAAGAGATATGCATACCTAAGTCCAAAAAACGCTCCATCCATTGCGTATCGCCACTAAAACTATGCATGATACCTCCAATATCTTCAACGTGTTCTTCTTTTAGAATCTGATACGTATCTTCTATTGCATCACGCATGTGAATGCTGACGGGCAAGTTTAATTCTTTCGATAGTTGAAGTTGCCTTCTAAAAACATCTTGTTGTTTTTGTTTAGGAGAAGTATCCCAGTGATAATCTAAGCCCATTTCACCCATAGCCACTACTTTAGGCAATTGCAATTGCTGGTAAAGTTGTTCTTCAATTTTTTCAGTATATAAATAACTTTCAGTTGGATGCCAACCGATAATACTAAAAACTTCTGGGTATTTCTTGCTTAAAGCTAGTGTTTTTTCAATCGTTAATAAATCAAAACCAACTACTGCCATACGAGAAACATCGTGTTCTTTTGCACGTTGAAGCGTTTCTGGAATTTCTTCATCAAATTCTTCTGCGTTTAAATGGGTATGTGTATCGAATAACATAAGCGCCATTCATTCCTTTCTATATTTATCCTTTTTCTAATTCAATACCCTGCCAAAGATTCTTCAGCAGGGTATCCCTTTATTTAAACCGTTAAGCTACTTCCGAACCATTTGGTGCCTCTTTAGGTGCTTCAATAATCTGTAATACGCCATCTTTTTCTGAAGATAAAATCATTCCTTGACTAATTTCGCCACGCATCTTACGCGGTTTCAAATTGGCCACAATAACAACTTTTTTACCAATCAAATCTGCTGGATTAGGATACCATTCAGCAATTCCTGAAAGAATTTGACGATGATTCTCATCCCCAGCATCTAATCGGAATTTTAATAGCTTATCTGCTCCTTCGACTTTCCCACAGTCTATTACTTCAGCGACTTTCAATTCTACTTTATCAAAATCTTCGTATTTAATTTGTTTTTCTTTAACAGAAACTAATGTTGTTTCTGTTGGATCCCATTCTTCTAAAACAACCTCTTCTTCATTCACTGTTAAATCACCATCCATTTGGGTTTTTATATAGGCTACTTCCTCTTCCATATCTAAACGTGGAAAGATCGGCGTACCTTTTGCAACAACTTGGGAATCTTGTGGGAATTGACCAAAGCTCATACTTTCCCAGTTTTTTGACGCTTCATCTTCAATACCTAATTGTCTAAATAATTCTTTTGGTGCTTGAGTTAAGAAAGGTTGCAGTAAAACACCAGAAATCCTTAAACTTTCTGCTAAATGAGTCATAATACTTTCTAGGGACTCTTTCTTTTCTTCGTCTTTGGCTAGCTTCCAAGGTTCAGTTTCATCGATGTATTTATTTGCTCTAGAAATGAGTACCCAAATATTGCTCAAAGCACTACTAAATTGCATTTTTTCCATTTCAACTTGATAATTAGCTAGAACTGTTTCGGCCGTTTCTTTCATTGACCCATCGAAATCTGTCACATTTCCCTTGTAAGCTGGAATCTTACCATCGAAGTATTTGTTAATCATTGCAATGGTTCTATTTAAGAGATTTCCTAAATCATTCGCTAAATCATAATTTACTCTTGAAACAAAATCTTCCGGTGTAAATACGCCATCACTGCCAAATGAAACTTCTCTCATTAGATAATAACGTAAAGCGTCTAAACTATAGCGTTCGACTAACATTTCAGGATAAACCACATTGCCTTTTGATTTTGACATTTTTCCATCTTTCATCAACAACCAACCATGACCAAATATTTTATTCGGTAAAGGTAAATCTAAAGCCATCAACATTATCGGCCAATAAATCGTATGGAAACGGACAATCTCTTTTCCAACCATATGCACATCGGCTGGCCAGAACTTATCAAATAAAGTTGTGTCATCTGTACCGTAACCTAAAGCCGTAATATAATTTGCCAAAGCGTCAATCCAAACATAAATAACGTGTTTTGGATTGCTTGGTACCTTAACACCCCAGGAGAAAGTTGTGCGAGAAACCGCTAAATCTTCTAGGCCTGGTTTAATAAAATTATTAATCATTTCATTCTTACGTGATTCTGGTTGGATAAAATCAGGGTGCGTATTGTAATATTCTAACAACCGATCTGCATATTTACTCATCCTAAAGAAATACGATTCTTCTTTTATCAATTCTACAGGATGTCCACTATCTGGTGATTTCCCACTAATAATATCTCCAGCAGTATTGCGCTCAATATCAACTAGTTGGGTCTCTGTATAAAAGGTTTCATCCGGTACAGAATACCAGCCTTCATACTCATCCAAATAAATATCTCCCTGTGCTAAAAACTGTTCAAAGATATCAGCTACTACTTTTTCATGAACCGGGTCTGTTGTCCGAATAAACTTATCATTACTAATTTCTAATAACTTCCATAAGTTTTGCATATCATCAGCCATCTTATCTACATATTGTTGAGGGGTAATCGCTAACTCTTCTGCTTTATTTTCAATTTTTTGGCCGTGTTCATCACTACCTGTTAAATAAAATACATCAAAACCAATCATCCTTTTATAGCGTGCCATTACGTCACAGGCAATGGTAGAGTAAGCATTCCCTATATGTAGTTTTCCGCTCGGATAATAAATGGGGGTTGTAATATAAAATGGTTTTTTTTCAGTCAAAATAAGCGTCTCCTTTATTCGTTCTTAAATTTTTTCGTTCACACGTTTTATCTTTAATCTATCTCTTTATCTTTTCCAGTATTCAACTAAAACTATCCTACACTAGTATACCACACAAAGAGAGTAGAATAAGGACTTGTCTATCTAATTTTGCTTGATTTTATTCGTTAAACCCTCTTTTTATAGTGTGCATTTAAGTTCATTCAATCAAAAACTTTTCTACAAATAGTTTACTGTCTTTCTCTTTACTTGTAAATGTTTCCTATGAAATTAGTTCAAGTAAAGTCTTAGCTTTTTATTCTTTTTAATAAATAAGGTAAACTACTTATGCTAGTAGAAACGAATATAGAAAAGAGGCTTTTTAATAGATGATTACAATAGGTTTAACCGGTTGGAGCGACCACGAATTATTGATGACAAATAAAGCTCGCAAATTAGAGGGATACACTTCTCATTTCCCTTTTGTTGAGTTGGATACGAGCTTTTATGCTATTCCATCTGAAAAAAACATTTTGAGTTGGCTTGATAAAACACCTGAAAATTTTCAGTTTATTCCTAAAGCCTTTCAAGCAATGACCCAGCACAAAGAATGGATCGATTTCTTCCCCTCTCAACAGGCTATGTTTCAAACTTATCTTGTAGCTTTTGGGCCCATGATAGAAGCTAATAAGATAAAAGCTTTTTTATTTCAATTCCCACCATTCTTTCACTACACGAAAGAGCACTTAGTAGATTTAAAAAATATCCGAACTTGGATGGGTGATTTACCACTAGCGATTGAATTTCGCCACTCTAGTTGGTTTACGAAAGAGAATAGCCCCCTTACACTGACTTTTCTAGCAGAATATCACTTTATTCATGCCGTTATTGATCAACCTCAAACTCCTGGAAATAGTATTCCAATGGTCGAAGCAGTGACCAACAATAAATTGTCACTCTTACGACTACACGGTCGCAATTACGAAGGATGGCTAAATTCAAGTGGGCCAAACTGGCGTGAAAAAAGAACCTTACATGATTATAGTGAAGAAGAATTGACTCTTTTCATTCCAATTATTCGATCACTAGAGACTAATTCCGAGGAAGTTATCATTATTTTCAACAACAATTCAGGCGGCCATGCGGCCCGTAACGCAAAACACTTACAAAAATTATTGCAGTTAACTTTTGATGAATTAGGACCCCAACAACTCAGTTTATTTGACTAAAAGAGGCCAAGCTGCAATCGTGATGATTGCAGCTTGGTCCCTTTTTTATAACAATTCTTTTGCCAATAAGCGATAAACGTCTAAACGTTTTTCTTGTGAGTGTGGAATACTACAGATCATTGCTTCATCAAAGCCATAATAGTCTTGTTCTTCTTTCAAGCGGATTGCTACTTCTTTAGCTGTGCCAACAAGATGCAATTGACGGTTATCTGCTATCATTCTTTTATCGGTTTCCGTTAATGGATACTGCTGCGCTTGTTCTGGCGATAACAAGTTACTAGGTTTTCCTTGCATCAACCATAACCTGCCAATATCTTGTGGCAATGCTTCAAATTCGGCTTCTTCTCTTGTCTCAGCAACTGTAACTAAATAAGCCACACTAATTTCTGGCTTTTCCATAAAATAAGAGGGCACAAAATGATGTTTATATTGATCTATTATTTCTTTTGTCATCCCTCCCATAAAAAATTGTGCAAACGAATAGCCTACGCCCATACGTGCTGCTTCTAAGGCACTACTTCCGCTTGAACCTAATAACCACGCTTGTGGTAAATGGATACCTGAAGGTGTCGCAATCGTTTTATCGTAGAGTTTATCCGTTGGGACTTTATCATTCATTAATTTTAATGTTGTATCTAGCTTCTCATACAGATTATCTAAAAGAGGCTGGCGGCCTTCTGATAAAGCATATATCGCATTTCTGTCTCCACCTGGTGCTCTGCCAACTCCAAAGTCTATTCTACCTGGTGAGAATGCACTTAATGTCTTAAATACTTCAGCCATTTTCAAAGGCGAATAATGCATCATCATTATACCACCAGTTCCAACCCGAATACGGTTAGTTTTCGCTGCAATATGAGCAACCGTAATCTCAGGAGCTGAGCTTGCATATCCATCTGTCCCATGATGCTCTGCTAACCAAAAACGACTGTATCCTAGCTCATCTGCTAGAATAGCTAATTCTTCTGATTTTCTTAAAGCTTCTACCGCAGTGTTTCCGCTAGTAATCGGTGCTTGATCTAATACACTTAATTTCATTTTTATTATCTTCCTTCCTAGGCACTACTCTTTTGACTACGTAAAGTAGTATATCAGTTTCTAATTAGAATAAAAGGTATCACCCTTTTGAGTTCTCTCCAGCCTAGTAAAAGACAAATAAAATGATAAAATCAAAAAAATAATTTATACTGAATGAACTTATCATAAATAAATAGCGAGTGAGGAGATTATCAATGAATAAAAAAAATTCTGATGCTTTAATTATTATTACTCATCTTTCTTATATCCTATTGTCTTTTATCATTGCTATTTATACGCCTTTTTATGTAGGAGCGTTGCTTATCTTTACCCATTGGTTACATGAAAAGTTTGTAGGTGATTGCATTTTAACCGTCTTGCAGAGAAAATATGGTTTTGCTAATAAAGAAGAAGATTTTTTCCACTATCTTTTTAGAAAATTAACCATTCCAGTTGATGCTAAACTAACCATTAACATTCACTATTTGATTAAAACAATTATTTTAATCATTGTTTTAATCAAGTTCTACTTCTTTATTAGCTAAGTACATCCCTTGACTCAATGAAATTTTTTCAAAAAAAGGACTGAATCATAGAACTTTTCGCTAAAACAAGACTGATAAAAAGGCTTGAAATCAATGTTTACAAAATTGATTTCAAGCCTTCTTTGGTTTTAATCCGTTATGTCCCGTTCTCTTTCAGTTATGTCAGATTTATTTTTTGAAACTATTTTTTTCAACTAGTAACTTATTAAATACTGTTGACCTCAATTTCATACTAGGATAGTTATAAGACATTATTTTTTATATTCGTAATCGTTTTAGAAATCGATGAACTATAATAATCTTGTGAATCAATATGAAAAACCTGTGGCAACTTATCTTTTGAAAGTAATTTCTTTTGAAGTCCAGGGACACAAATAATAAAATCATACTGACGAGCAATTATATCTTCTAAATTAGCTTCAGTATCGTCTTTTACAACAGTAACTGGATAATCTAATTTTACCAATTCCATTTGTAGTTTTTCTAAAAATTTTTTCCCTTTTCCGATACCCATGAATGAAAAATTCATAAACGCATAATTATCGACCATAACGTTTCTACCAAGCATTGGTGGCGCTTGATAAATGAGAATGCCCTGTTTCATAAACTAACTCCCTTATTCTTTTATTATCCTACTATACTTCCATACTATACAGTGCAATTAGTCATAAAAAGATACCAAAAAATAGCCACTACAGAGTCAGGACTATTTTATTAAGACGTGTTGTTACATATAGTGAGATTAACTTGATTCGTACTAAACTCTCAACTTAACGAATAAAAATAGCTACCGGTAATGAGCTTAGAAATGAACAAAAAAGAGAGGTTTTTTACTGCTTACTCCATAAATTGTAGTCCAAAATCAATAAGAGTTCTGTCTGTGTTTTTTGCACTCATTAACGTGACCCCCAAAGGTACGCCATCCTGTTCAAGCAATGGTAATGTCAACTGAGGGATATCTGCAAGTGGTGATATACAGAGTAAATGAGACGATTGTGTTCTCAGGCGATCAATTTCTTTTAAGGATGCAGACTTCAAAGGAGCAACAGAGGATGCTGTAGGTGTAATCAATACGGCACCATCTGATAATAAATGTTCAACACGCTGGCGGAACTCTTCTTTTTTCTTTTTTGCTTCTAGGTATCTTTCTCTAGAGATAGTAGAAGCTTTCTCTAAACGATCTTTAGGTCCAGGAGACAATCGTGGACGATACTTATTAACAAATCCACCATAACTTTCCCAAATTTCGTATCCTTGCACAATTTGGAAAACTTCCTTAACCCAATATTCTAAACCTTCTTCAGCAATTTTGATGTGTTCAATCGTACCTAATTTAGTGCCAATTTTATCAATGACTGCATTAAATGCTTCTTGTACATTTGAATCAACTGCTTCAAATGCATCATCCACCACATACAATTTAGTAAAGGTACCTTTTTCAGGGTCCTCGTTTAACAACACTGATGCAACATCTTGAAAGACCTCTTTTTCTGATGCGACAAAACCTAATACATCCATGCTCTTACAATAAGGCGCTTCGCCATCATTTTGGATGCGCTCGTAACTTGGTCTGAGACCGATTATACCAGTATAAGAAGCTGGGACTCGAACAGATCCTAAACAATCACTGCCAATTGCAAAATCAACTAGGCCACCTGCTGTTGCTGAACAGGATCCGCTTGAAGATCCTCCGGTAAGCCTTCGCGTATCAGTAGGATTCAAAGGACTACCATAATGCCAGTTTTCTCCGCTTATACTATAACAAAGTTCATCACAGATAGTCTTTCCTACAAGGTCAGCCCCTGCATCTAATAATGTCAAAATTGCGCTTGCGGTAAAGTCGTCGGGCTGACTATAACGAAGCCAATCAGGGTGACCATTTCCCCAGGTACTGCCTTTAATTTTAAAAACATCTTTTGCACCAAATACATAATTTGAAAGACGCTTTCCTTTTAAGCCTTTTATCGCAATATGATTATCCCGTACAAAAGATTGTAATGGATCGTAGGGAGGAATAGTTGAAACGGAAAGTTTTTCTAGATTTTTCATAGCGTAGTTAGTCATATCTCCATCTCCTCGTTCAATTGGTTTTTTTTGCTTCATTGTATGTCAATCCAGTATGTAACTGTTTTATAAACTGTTCGTCTTTCTTCTTTAATTTTTTAGTTTCTATTAGTACTTTTTCTACTTGATCAAATGGTATAACCATTACACCAGATTCATCACCAAAAATTAAATCATCCGGTTCAATTAAACTATTATCTACTTGAATAGCTACATTAATTGCATCTACACTAACTAAATCTTTTCCGCTTCTGCTAGAGTAACCTTTCGCAAATACAGGAAAACCCAGTTCTTGTATCGGTCCTACGTCACGATAAACACCGTTTACAACTACACCGCTGACTCCTTTTTTCTGTGCATAAAGAGCCATAGTATCACCCCAAACACTGCCGTCCATCCGACCTTGATTATCGATAACAACAACTCTGCCTTCTGGAATTTCCTCTAAGAATGTTCCAAAATTTCTTTGATTCGCTTGTTTAGGTAAATACCTTACAGTAAAAACTTGACCACAAATTTTCGTATCTCCATTCATTTGTTTAGGTGAAATATATCCTCCTTGCCCAATCCTTAGCTCATCAAAAGCATCTGAAATGGTACATGAGTCTAACTTTTTAAATTCTTCTATTGTTTCCTTTTTTATTATTTTATTCATAATCGCATTCGTCTCCTTTCTGAATTTTTTTATTTTCCATTGCGTTTAACAAAACTCTTCCAGCTAATCTTGCTTCAAATAATCGCTACATGTCTAGTCCAAAAACCAATCAAAACTAGTAGAAAATCGCTTACATCCTATCGGTTATAAAAACTCTCTTAACCACTAGATTAAGAGAGTCATTTAATTAAACCGTCTGCATCTTTTCAAACTTGATAGCTGGCTGATTCACTAGCTTCGCTAAGAGCGCATGCACCAAGGCGATAGGAACAAATAAAAACGTACCTAAAATCATACTTATTTCATACAACAAATTGCTTCTTTCATCTGGACTGCCTTTTAATCTATTAGTAAAAGAGCTCCAAGGAATGCCAATCACATTTCCAAGCATCATTACTCTGATAGATGCAAGAATGCCTATTGATTTTGGCAAACCATATGTCCCCGTTACTTGTTCCCAAGTTTTTTGAGAGGGATTGCCTCTAGAATCAGCATAATGCTGGCTAAATAAGATAGCAGATTGTTCTTCTTCAGGAATATCATCGCTTACTCCTGCTAATATATTTTTAATTTCTTCGCTTTTCATACCTACTTCAAGCGCCATTTTTGTATGGGCATAGGAACAAACTCTACAGCCATTTACTTGCGTTACAGCAAGCATGATACGTTCCATAAAGTGTGGACTCAAAAGTCCTTTTTTCTTAACTTGTATTAAATCATATACTGAAAAAAAAGCTAAATACATTATCCAGTAAAACTCTGTTAAAGAGTATAATTTTTTCCCAAAGCTTTTTTTCATCTTCTTGCACTCCTGACATTTTATAGTTACCTAATGCGTAGCTTATTCAGTATAACAAATCTTATTGCTTAAAGATAATGGCCAGCACTTTCTGATCAATCTAACTATAGTATTAACTTTAACCATTCTGTATAATAAAGAAAACGACTCGAAGACACCCTTTAAAAAAACACTTACTTTTTATTCGTTTTATAAAATCAGTCTGACGTTATCCAAAAACTGTTTTCTATTCCTAACATTAAGGAGGTGGAGTACATGTCTCTAGAAACAACTTTTTATTTTGATAGCATTCATTATAAGGCAACTGATTTTTACACCACTGTATTTGAGGTAGAAAAAGATGAATCAACCGTTTATAACGAGAAGACACTTGATGCTGATATGATTATTTTCACTAATCAAAAAAACCGGTTTGATAAACTAAAAGAAAATGGTCAAATAGAAATAGAAAAAACAACTAAAGATCGTTCTCAACCTGATACACATCAACTTTTGTGAAAAGAACGACTTAAATAAAAGTTGAAAACTCTTGTTTTTTAGATTGAGCGATTAGTCTGACTTCCCTTTTAGTCTTTAGTGAGTTTATTTTACCTTTTCATAACTGAATTTCACTGAGAGAAACCATAAAACAAGTATTTTTTTCATTCGATAGTCTATTTAATATGCCCTATAAAAAAAGTAGGCGTTCTATTATACTATCTAAAAAAAGAAGCTTATTTTAAAAAATATATCTCTTCGTATGAATAGATTTTATAACAATTTGTATTTTTTGACAATCTATTTTATTAGCAAAAAAAAGCAAACTACTACCCAATGACCCATTCGAACTTAACTGTCTCTATCGTTAGTTTAAATTAGTTAAAAAATAAATTAACTCGCGTATTAAAATAGAATTGACAAGCCCGAATGGGTTCATTATACTAAAATCAATCTAATAGCACGAACTACATTGATTGAGCAGAGTAGCAATAAGAAATGTGTCCCCAGAAAGCTAGTGGCTGATGAGAACTAGTACCATTCTTTTTTGTGAATTACACTCATGAGTAACTTGATTAACCTCAAGCGTTTAACTGGCGTTAACAGTTTATGAGTGGTCAGCAATTATGTCTTTATAATTGTCGGCAAATTGGGTGGTAACACGATAGGATTCGTCCCGATGAAAAGGTTTATTTGACTTTTCATCGGGATTTTTTGACTTTTAATACTATTTTTTATAAAGGGGAGTACGACATGACCATTATCGATGAATTAATCTGGCGTGATGCCATTAACCAACAAACAGATGAAAAAGGCCTAACTCATCTCGTTAAAAACAAGAAAATTTCTTTATACTGCGGTGTTGATCCGACTGGTGACAGTATGCATATTGGCCACCTGATTCCATTTATGATTTTAAAAAGATTCCAACTTGCTGGGCATCGTCCAGTTATTTTAATCGGCGGTGCAACCGGTACGATTGGAGATCCAAGTGGAAAGTCTGAAGAACGTGTTTTACAATCAATGGAACAGGTTCAAGAGAATGTTAGAAAACTTAGCGCACAAATGGTTCGTCTTTTCGATGCCGGTGGAGACAACGGCATTAAAATGGTAAACAATTATGACTGGACTAAAGACTTAAGTTTACTCGACTTCTTACGTGATTACGGCAAAAGTTTCAATGTTAATACGATGCTAGCTAAAGATATCGTTGCTAGTCGCTTAGAAACCGGGATTTCTTTTACAGAATTTACCTATCAAATCTTACAATCAATGGATTTCTTACATCTGTATCAACATGAAGATGTGCAATTACAAATTGGCGGAGCAGATCAATGGGGAAATATTACAGCCGGCCTGGAATTTATTCGGAAACAAGAAGGTTCAGAAGCTGAAGCATACGGCCTAACAATCCCGCTTATGTTAAAAGCGGATGGAACAAAATTTGGAAAAACAGCTGGTGGAGCAGTCTGGTTAGATCCTGAAAAAACAACACCTTACGAATTTTATCAATTTTGGCTAAACCAAGATGATCGTGATGTAGTAAAATATTTAAATTATTTCACATTCTTAACAGAAGATGAAATTGGATATTTAGCTGAAAAAGTAGCCTCTGAGCCACATAAGCGCGAAGCTCAAAAAACACTCGCACGTGAAATGACAGTATTTGTTCATGGCGATAAGGCTTTAAATGATGCTGAAAAAATTACGGCTGCTCTTTTTTCTGGTGATGTAAAGACCCTAACTGCTAACCAAATTGAAGAAGGCTTTAAAAATATGCCAACTTTTGAAGCACCTAAAGAAGAACGAAATATTGTTGAGTGGCTAGTTGATGTTGTTGGTATTGAACCTTCTAGACGTCAAGCACGTGAAGACATCATTAATGGAGCTCTTTCAATGAATGGCGAAAAAATTCTAAGTGTCGATACACTTGTTACACCTGAGAATTCATTTGATGAACGCTTTATCTTAATCCGTCGTGGAAAGAAAAAGTATTTCCTCATAAAATTAGTTTAATAATAAGATGTGCTTATTACAGGCACTGCTAAAAAGGATGTAGGTGTCTTAAACTACAGTCCTTTTTGGTCTATTTAGGAGGAAAAATCATGATTCAACTCAAAGCTGTTACTCTACTAGAAGATATTAAACTCATAGTATTGTTGGCTAAAGAGATTTGGTATGAACATTACACGGCGATCATCGGTGCCAAACAAGTTCAGTATATGCTAGCTACCTTGCAATCTGAAGAAGCTATCTTAAATGATTTGAAACAAGGAAAAAAATATACACTTGTTGAGTCAAATCGACTCATTATTGGATATGTCAGCTATGAATTAACAGCTAACCAGCTTTTTCTTAGCAAACTTTATCTTAAAAAAAGCGAGCGCGGCAAAGGTACTGGTCGGTTTATTCTAACTCAATTAATAGAGTGTGCTAAAAAAAATAAAAAAGAAGGAATTGTTTTAACAGTTAATAAAAATAATCAGGCTAGTATTGCTGCTTACAAGGCATTTGGTTTTGTTTTAATAAAAGAACAACTCGTTGATATTGGAGAGGGATATGTTATGGATGATTATGTTTTTTATTATTCTCTCTAACTAAAATGAAGTATAAAAATTACTAGCCAGAAATGAGGTTTTGTTATGAAAATAAATCGAGAAAACGATGGATTAGCTTTAGCTAAAAAGCTTCATGAAAAGAATGTTACGCCATTTGAATTAGTAGAACAAGCTTTCAAAAAAATTGAAGCTGAAAATCCAAAATGGAATGCTGTTATCCATACCCGTAAAGAAAAAGCTTTAAAAGAAGCACTAGATAAAGACTTTTCTACTACTCTATTCGGTGGGTTACCGATTTTAGTCAAAGGACTAGGCCAAGATATCGCTCAAGAGCCTAGCACCTCTGGTTCACGGCTGCTGAAAAATCATTGTGCAAAACAGACTAGTAACTTCACAAAAGCGCTAGAGAAGGCAGGATTTATTGTTATTGGTCAAACCAATACTCCTGAATTTGGTTTCAAAAATATTACAGATCCTAGTTTATACGGTCCAACACGCAATCCTTGGAATGGCGATTACTCACCAGGAGGATCAAGTGGAGGTGCTGCTGCTAGTATTGTTTCAGACATGGTTCTAATCTCTGGCGCTAGTGACGGTGGTGGATCTATTCGAATACCAGCAGCTTTTTCGGGTCTTGTTGGTTTGAAGCCCACTCGTGGCAGAACACCTATTGGACCAGGTTCTGGCCGCGGTTGGCAAGGAGCATCGATTAGTTTTGCTTTGACTAAGTCTATTCGTGACACAGCTGCTATGCTTGATGTCATGCAAACTGTTCAAGAATTAGCTGCTTTTCAAACACCACTTTTCGAACCTGGCTATTTAAATTCATTACAACAATCGCCTTCTAAAAAGTTTAAGATTGCTTATTCCTTAGTTTCACCTGTTCATGGTCCTGTTAGTTTAGATGCTAAAAAAAGTGTTTTAGAACTAGTAGACTGGTTACGTCAAGAAGGATATGAAGTGTGTGAATCTACCCCTGAGATAGATGGCGTTTCTTTGATGAAAAGTTATTACACAATGAACGCTGGAGAAACAGCAGCTATGATGGCTAACTTAGAGAAAGCTTTCCAAAGAACATTAACTAGAGAAGATATGGAATTGATGACCTGGACGCTATACAATACAGGGAAATCTATTTCTGCTGCTACCTATTCCAATAGCCTTGCTGCTTGGGATGCAGCTGCTGAGACGATGGCACATTTTCATGAGACGTATGACTTATACTTGACGCCTACTACTGCGGATAGTGCGCCTTTGATTGACGCTAACTTACAAACAGATGAACAAATCGAACGCATGAAGCAAGTGACCGAACTGACCGAACAGGAGCAACAAACTCTTGTTTGGGATATGTTTTCTGCAAGTTTAGCTATCACACCTTTTACACAGCAAGCAAATTTAACCGGACAACCTGCTATTAGTTTGCCTGTTTATTTGACAGAGAAAGGCTTGCCTATGGGGGTCCAATTCACCGCTCCAAAAGGCAAAGAGGACTGGCTGTTATCAATAGGCTATGAAATAGAAAAAGCTGGTTTATTTATCTAAATAAAAAATAGTCTACCTCTAAAGCTATACATGCTTTTTTAGGTAGACTATTTTTTAAGCTAGTTGAGTTAAAGCTTCTTCAATACTCGTATCTCCTGAAATCAAATCAACTGCTTGACGACTTATTGTTGGATAATCTAAAGCCGAAACAATCGTACTTGCTACGTCTTCCCTAGGAATTGACCTAATAGCTGTCTCTATTCCAACTTTTATACGACCTGTTCCAGGCTCATTTTCTAGCATACCTGGACGAAGAATAAGGTAGTTTAAACCACTTTTTTCTAACAGTTGGTCCGCATAATATTTAGCAGCCATATAAGGCTTCATGTCTCCGCTCCATTTTTCACGGTGATTTGATGCAATCGAACTAACCATTATAAAGCGTTTAACGCCAGCTCTTTCAGCAGCTTCTATTGTTTTAACAGCGCCATCTAAGTCGATTAGAATCGTTTTATCGTAGCCTGTAGAGCCACCCGATCCAGCTGAAAAAACAACTACATCTATCTCTTTCATTGTAGCTTGTATCGCATCAACTGAACCTTCTAAGTCAGCCAATCTTGCTTCTATACCTTTATCTTTAAAATCTGCTACTTGTTCTTCTTTTCGAACCATAGCTCGAACGTTGTGTTTCTTACCTTTTTTTAATTTTTCAACAACCATTTTTCCAATTTGACCATTAGCACCAACAATTAATACATTCATTTTTAAACAACCTCCTTGTTTTGTTATTCTAGTATAAGTTTAACAAAGATAGACAAATAAGCCACTGAAAGGAACTCCGTAGCTTATCTGAATGGTTTTAAATTTTAATAGAATCAATCTAGTGCAAAATAACCACAAACTACATCACCTACTGCTTTTGCAGCAACCATAATAGCCTCTTCATCAATATCAAACTTAGGATGATGATTAGTATAATAGGTTCTTTCTCGCTGTGATCGGCAACCGACGAAGAAAAAACAACTAGGCATTTTTCGAGAATAATAAGAAAAATCCTCGTTAGCTGCTTGCATTGGTGCTTCGACCACTTCATTCAAATAATCATCCAATCCATTTTTTAAATAATCTACTACGCTACTAGTCAATTCAGGATCATTGGTTACTGGTGGACAGCCTTCTTCAAGTGTCATTGTTGTTTGAACAGCAAACATTCCTTCTAATCCCTTTACTAAACGCATGACTTCTTTATTTAAACTATCAAAAATCGCTTGTTTCATATAGCGGATATCACCTTCGATTGTAACACTATCTTTAATCGTGTTGAAGGACCCTTTACCTTCAAATGAACCTACTGTTACTACGCCAACTTCAAAGGGGTTCAATCGTCGACTACTCACTGTTTGAAGTGCAGTTACAAAGTAGGAGCCAGCTACAATCGCATCATTCGCCTTATGCGGTGTAGAAGCATGGCCGCCTATCCCTTTGATCTCAATTTTGAATTGTGTCCCACCAGCCATTGCGGCGCCACTTCGATAAGCAACAGTACCAACTGGGTATTCAGGCATCACATGAATACCCACGATATGATCTACATCATCTAACAGGCCAGATTCCAATATATATTTAGCACCACCAGGAGGGGCTTCTTCACCATGTTGATGGATGATTTTTATTGTCCCTGGAATTTCAGCTTTTAATTCAATCAAGCAATCCGCTAATACCATTAGATAAGCAGTGTGTGCATCGTGTCCGCATGCATGCATGACACCTTTATTCTTTGATGCAAAAGATAAGCCAGTTTCTTCTTCAATTGGCAAAGCATCAAAGTCAGCTCTTAAAGCAAGTGTCTCGCCAGACTTTCCTCCTTCAATAGTGACTACAACACCGTTTCCGCCAACATTTTTTTCCACTGTTGCTTCTTTACCTTGATAAAAACTTGCAATGTAAGCAGCTGTTTCTTCTTCTTGATAAGATAATTCCGGGTGTGCGTGCAAGTGTCTTCGAATTTCAATCATTTCTTCTTTTCGCGCGTCTAGCATTGCCATCAATTTTTCTCTCATCTAAATCCCTCCAATTAAAGATAATCTAACTAATTTTTAACTCTTTAGTTGTAGCAAGTCTAATTCTTTCGTCCGTTAACCGAAAAATTGCAACAAAACACCAGCAGCTACAGCAGAGCCAATCACACCGGCAACATTGGGACCCATTGCATGCATGAGCAAGAAATTAGAAGGATTTGCTTTTACTCCTTCTTTTTGAACAACACGTGCGGCCATTGGCACTGCTGAAACACCAGCTGCACCAATCATTGGATTGACTTTACCATTCGTTAATCGACACATTAATTTACCCATTAATACGCCGCCTGCTGTTCCAATCGCAAATGCAATGAGTCCTAACAGAATAATCTTAGCCGTTTGAATGGATAAAAATAATTCTGCTTCGGCTTTTGCGCCAACGGTGATCCCTAAAAATATAGTGATGATATACATCAAAGAATGTTGAAGTGTATTGGTAATATTTGGTACTCGACCACTTTCTTTAATTAGATTTCCAAGCATAAGCATTCCAATTAAAGGAGCTGATGAGGGCAATAATAGAATAACAAAAATTGTTACAACTATTGGAAATACTATTTTCTCTTTTTGTGAGACTGGTCTCAACTGCTCCATTTTTATCTCTCGTTCTTTTTTTGTTGTTAATAATCTAATAATGGGTGGCTGAATAATGGGGACAAGGGCCATATAGGAATAGGCTGCTAAGGCAATACTTGAAAGCAAGTGAGGAGCCAATTTACTTGTTAAAAAAATAGCTGTTGGTCCATCTGCTCCACCGATAATCCCTACAGACGCCGCTTCTGGTCCTAACATACCCATAGCTAAAGCTCCAAAAAATGCGACAAATATTCCAATCTGAGCTGCTCCACCAAGCAATAGCGTCTTAGGGTTAGCAATTAAAGGACCAAAATCTGTTGCTGCTCCTAGACAAAGAAAAATTAAAGGTGGATAGATACCTAAGTTTGTCCCTTGATACAAATAATACAATAACCCACCATTCGTACCATCCAGAGGCGGTGCCATTAATCCTCCTGTTGGTAAATTGACTAATAACATACCAAAAGCAATAGGTATCAATAAATAAGGTTCATACCCTTTTTTTATCGCTAAATATAAAAAGAGACAAGCAATACCAATCATAATAACGTGTTTATAAGAGAGGTTCGCAAATCCTGAATGCATCACTATATCTTTTATTGCTTCAATCATCATAATAGCTCCTCATCTGACATTATAGTCTGACTAAATTAGCTCCTACCTCGACGGCCATTCCTTTTGAAACCATCACTTCTTTTATCGTTCCATCTTGGGGTGCAACAATCTCATTTTCCATTTTCATTGCTTCTAAAACACACAAGACTTGTCCAGCTTTTATAGTCTCACCTAACTGGACTAACACACTAATGATTGTTCCAGGCATTGGTGCTTTTACATCAATTCCATCTAGAATAGGCGTTTTTGCTGCTTCTTCTTTTTTGTTTTCATTATCCAAGACTAATGCCTTATTTTTACTATCTGCTTTGTCAACTTCTTCTACTGAAACCTGGTAAACTTTATTGTTTACTGTAACTTCATACGTTTTCATCCTACTAAGCTCCTTTATCTTACTCGTTTTATAGAAATGACTTGATAGTGTTTATCTTGTTGGTCTTCATTCGCTAAAATTAAAGCCATTAAAACTGCCACTGTTTTTGTTTCATCATCTTCTTCTAAAGTATTTTTCACCACTGCAAGAGGCGTTTTTTCTTTTTTTACCGATTTTTCTTCTTTGAAAAGGTACTTAAATGACATCAAAATCAGTTGCAATCCAAAAAGTACAAGAAAAACGATTACAAGCGATGTGATAGATACATTAAGGCCTTCTAATAAGCTGATATCAGACATTTAATCCCTCCTACATACTCGCATTGATTCGGATAACTTCCTTGAGAGATACTTTTTCAGGCTGGTATTTATTCTTTAAAAATAGTTCCCCTAATTGTGGAAACATCGCATAAATTAAAATATCCTCATCTGTCTTAGCAAAAAAACCTATCGCTTTCTTTTGCTTTTCAAACTCAGGCTCTAACAAATCTGCTGGTCTACCTGTGATACCTTCTTCTTTACCAATAATAAGTTGCTTCATTGACTCACTAATCGGTGCTGGTGGAGTACCGTATAGACCACGAACATAATCTTTAATCTCATTCGGAATCATTTTATAGCGTTCTCCTGATAAAACATTAAATACTGCTTGTGTGCCTATCATTTGGCTCATAGGTGTTACTAACGGTGGATAACCCAAGTCTTCACGTACTCTAGGTACCTCACGCAAGACTTCTTCATACCGGTCTTTTGCATTAGCCTGTTTTAATTGTGCATACAAATTGGATAACATCCCACCTGGAACTTGATACAACAAAGCTTTTGGATCGACAGTCATCATTTTAGGGTCTAAAATCATCTCTTTTAAATAATAATCTTTAATTGGCTTAAAATAATCAGCTATTTCCTCTAAAACGTCTTTATTTAAATGAGTCTCATAGCCTAACTCTGTTAAAACAATGCTTAAGGACTCCGTAGCTGGCTGACTTGTCCCACCTGAAAAAGGAGAAATAGCGGTATCGATAATATCTGCTCCTACTTCAATAGCTGTTAAATAAGTCATTTCTGATACGCCACTTGTTGCATGTGTGTGAATTTCGATGGGTAAAGAGGTTACCTGTTTAAGAGCAGGAATTATTTTTTTTACAACAGATGGTGTTAAAATACCCGCCATATCTTTAATACAAATTGAATCCGCTCCTAATTCATCTAATCTTTTCGTTAAATCTTGATAGTAATCAATCGTATGGACTGGGCTAATCGTATAACAGATGGTTAATTGGGCGTGTCCACCATGTTTTTTTATCGCGTCTACACACGCTCCCATATTGCGACTATCATTTAAAGCATCAAACACTCGGATAATATCTATTCCATTCTCAATCATCTTTTCAATAAATTTATCAACAATATCATCTGCATAATGGCGGTAACCTAATAAATTTTGGCCACGTAAAAGCATTTGTAAAGGTGTATGGGTCACTCTTTTTTTAATTTCTCTCAATCGTTCCCATGGATCCTCGTTTAAAAATCGTATCGATGCATCAAATGTTGCCCCTCCCCAACACTCAATAGCATGGTAACCTGCTTCATCCATCTTCTCTAGGATTGGCAACATTTCTGCTGTCTTCATGCGTGTTGCCATTAAGCTCTGGTGAGCATCTCTTAAAACTGTTTCTGTAAATTTGATTTCTTTTTTCTTAGTCAATCCCTTCACATCCTATCTCAAGTCACTGCTTAGTCCTTAAAATTTATTTCTGTATAAATAAATTAATCCCTTCGCAATCCACCCTTCTTCATTATTTTTATCAAATCTCTTGTTTTATAATAAAACGCTTACATTTAGAGGTTTACCTTTTGTGTTTATTTTAACATAAGATTCTATAATCGCACCTATTATCCTACTAAAACTCTTTATTTCATTAAAAATTGAATTTTAATACTCAGTACAGTACACTTTAACCTAGATAGAAATGTCTAGATTTAAAAAAACGAATCTACTCTTTACAAAAAAACATCACTGGAGGAATAATGGATGCGGATTGGAATAATTGGTTTGGGTGATATTGCTCAAAAAGCTTATTTACCTGTTCTTAGTGAAAAAGAAGGCATTGAATTGGTTCTTTGCACTCGTAATAAAGAAAAACTAGAAAGATTGGCTAAAAAATACCGTATATCAGATTATGTACAAACTGTCGATGAATTAATCGATCTAAATATTGATGCTGTTTTAATTTGTACTCCTTCTCCTACTCATTTTGACCTAACTAAAAAAATAATGGAACATGCTATTCACGTCTATATTGATAAACCGATTGCAATGAATTTAGAAGAAACAAAACAAATTGTTCAACTAGCTAAAGAAAAAGAGTTAATTGCAATGGTCGGGTTTAATCGAAGATTCGCTCCAATGGTTGCTACTTTAAAAAACGAAGGAAAAGCAGATATGGTTGTCATCCAAAAAAACAGATACATTCTTCCCGGCGATAAGAGACATTTTATCGTTCAAGATTTTATTCATGTTGTGGATACATTGCGTTTTCTTATGGATACAAAAGTAATAGGCTTAACCGTTCAGCACTTAGAAAAAGACGGCTTACTCTACAATGTTGTCATCCAATTAATCGGAAAAGATTGTACCGCTATCGGTATTATGAATCGGAATAATGGTACGACAGAAGAAATAATCGAGTATATGGCTGAAGGAAATAAGCTTGTTGTTAATGATCTCGTTGAAACGACTCATTATTTAAATAATAAAAAAACAACGATTGATTTTAATGGTTGGGAACCGACTTTAGCTAAAAGAGGCTTTTATCACATTATTGATCACTTTATTGAATGTGTGAGCCAGAATAAACAGCCTAATCCCTCCCTTTCTGATTCTCTTATTACCCACGAAATTTGCGAAGAAATTTATAAAAGAGTGACAAAATAAGTACCAACTTTGTTCATCATTAAAAGAAGTCCTAAAAAAGTATCTTTACAAAATAGATACTTGTTTTTAGGACTTCTCTTTTTTATATTTAGTTATGCCAATCTCTTGGACTCCATAATCTTCCGTCTAATTCACCTTCCATTTGACTGATTCGTTTAACTTGTTCTTTTACTAACTCAGAAGTTGCTTTGATAAGTGCCTTTTGTTTGTATTCTTGGCTACTCATAAATAATTTTTCTAGTTCTACTAATAGCCAGTCTTCTTTTTCCATCGTAAACCTCCTAGTTCATGTCGTCTAATAAAATTTTTAAGTCATCGATTGTTTCTCTATTTTCTTCGATCATTTCAATAACATGCTGCACTATTTCTTCATTTCCTATCCCTAACGTAGTTGTATTTGTTTTTTCTAGTTGGTTCAATAGCCAAGTTTCACGTGATAATAAACTCTGTTCTGAATCACCAGTCACAAATAGTTGGTAGTCAATTAATACTGTCATTTTTTCTTGTTCAGTCATATAGACAAATTGATAGATAGAAAATGTTTTGAGAAACGTCATTCCTGTTTTATGAGCCATTGCTTGGAAGGGTTTGGTTAGTTCGTCCATACTAAACAATTCTTTTCCACCTGCTTGATAATCTGATTTTGCAGCACCTATAAGTAAAACCAGCGCAAATTCTTTATTTTGTAATTGAGTACCTTTTTTTCCATAAGCAAAATCATCTGTCAAAACTTCATCTTGCCATTGTTTAAGCAATGCTGGCGAACTATACCAATAAAGCGGAAATTGAAAAATAATACGATCATGAGCGGCTACTAATTTTTGCTCCGCAACAACATCAATCGGAGCATCGGAATAAAGCTCCTCTAAGTGATGGATGGTTACATCATGGTCATCTGGAATGGAATGAAGCAAATACTGTTGACTGCTTGATTCTTTAATTTCAGGATGAGAAATAATAATTAATGTTTTCACTTATTTATTCTCCTTCGTCTTTTGTTTTTATACTCATTATAATCTATTACTTGGTTATAAGTATAAATAAATTAGAAAAAAAAAGAAAGAAATCGGCTTTTCACCTCTTCTTCTCTTTTATCTTACTTTTATTATAAATAGGCAAGTAATTCTTTTTTAAAGGCAGAAAGCATTGGCAATTTTTGAATAGGAACTAACTCAATCTCTAAATTGATTAATAAATTTTCCAAATACCTTGCTACTCTATAGTACTGGTCAGTGTTAACAACGATTTTAGGTGGTTTTTTATTTTCTGATAAAATTAATTGAATCATTAAGCGCTGAATCGTTTCACTGTCTCCAGGCTTGAAAAACTCACTACATATGATTTCACTTTCTTCACTATCTACTATTAGCAGAGCTAATGGAAAAAAAGGCCTCTCTCCTTCTATGGAAACAACAGGCGAATTCATAAAATCAATATCTATTTCCCATATACTGGAACCAATTTTTTGACTACTTACTCGTTCCATTTCAAAAGAAGTTAAAAAAATTGGTGCCATTTTTTTTAACTGAGACGTTCCTTCCATCACGTTTTTAGGTAATCTAAATAAGCCATCTTTATAAGTATCATTTTTTTGATACGTTCGAATCAGTATCTCTGTCAGTTGTTTTTTTTCTTTGTAAATCGTTAATTTCTTTTTAAAATCTTTAGCTGTTTCTACTAATTTTTCCATCACTTCTATGAGCAACACATTATCTGACTCATCTATTATTGAAGGATAGTAACCTGGAAAATAATCCACAAAAATAGGCCAAGATTTTTTCCCTCTAAAAGATACACCACTGTCTTTAATGAGTTTGTACTCTTCTTCACTAACAACCGCTCTATCTTCGAATTCTAAAGACAGACCACTCTGTAAGTAGGTGACATCTGGTATCGTTCGACTATTTTGTTGCTTTGCTCTTATCCTTGCTTCAAAAAAACAAGCTAGTTCTTCTAAATTCCGATAAAACAAAAATCCATACCTAGGATCCGTTTGGCCTAATACAGAGACAATAATCGGTTCTTTACGGTTAGCTAGTTGAATGGCAATCAAATCAGTCTCTAGATAATCATTCCATAACTTTTCTTTATATAATTGTTTAGCAAGTAAATACAACTGTTTTTGCTGATTCATCCTAGTCTAACCCCTCTCTTAGATAACTAACTATCTTATTCTTTTATTATACCAAATTAAAACGGTTACAAGTCAGTTATTTTATTATATTATTCTGTTCATTTTTTATTTATCTCTTTAAGCTAAGTATTTGTTGTTCTCTATAAAAACGGTTACAATGATAGAATAGATAAAAATAGAGCAATAGGAGGACTTTTCTAATGAAAAAAATTATAAATGATCCCTCATCTATTTTAGATGAGATGCTTGATGGTATAGCTTTTGCCTATGACAACCTAGTAGAACGTTTGCCTGAATCAACTGTTCTTCATCGAAGAACGTCACACAACAAAAAAGTAGCCCTCGTTAGTGGTGGTGGAAGTGGTCACGAACCTGCCCATGCCGGCTTTGTTGGACAAGGAATGCTTTCTGCTGCCGTTTGTGGGGAAGTATTTACATCTCCTACACCTGATCAAATTCTAACAGGCATTAAAGCTAGTGATGAAGGCCAAGGTGTTTTTTTAATTATTAAAAACTATTCTGGTGATATTATGAATTTTGATATGGCAAAAGAATTAGCTGAAATGGAAGATATCGCCGTTGACTTTGTCGTTGTCGATGATGATATTGCCGTTGAAGATAGTACCTATACAGCAGGAAAAAGAGGCATTGCTGGAACTGTATTTGTTCATAAGATTTTAGGTGCTGCAGCAGATGAAGGGCTCTCTTTAAAAGAAATGAAACAACTAGCCGATCAACTAATCCCAACTATTAAATCTCTTGGCGTAGCTTTAGGTGCTGCTACTGTTCCGGAAGTAGGAAAACCAGGCTTTGAATTAGCAGAAGATGAAATTGAATTTGGTGTTGGTATTCATGGTGAACCAGGATACCGTAGAGAAAAAATTAAACCTTCTAAAGCATTAGCAAAAGAAATGATTGATAAATTAAAAGAAGAATTCAACTGGCAAAAAGGCGACAAATATGCTGTATTAGTCAATGGTATGGGCGCAACACCTTTGATGGAACAATTTATCTTTATGAATGATGTTAAAGAATTATTAACCAATGAGGGCATTGAATTAGTTTTCAAAAAAGTCGGAGACTACATGACCTCAATTGATATGAAAGGTCTCTCATTAACCTTAGTCAAATTAGAGGATGATAAATGGCTCGACTATTTGAACGCACCCGTAAACACTATTGCTTGGTAGGAAAGGATGATTAATATGCTCTCTTTAGAAAAGACAAAAAAATGGATCACTCTTTTTACAGCTCAATTATTAGAAAATAAAGTCTATCTAAGTGAATTAGATACAGCAATTGGTGACGGAGATCACGGCACCAATATGGCTCGAGGAGCAACAGCTTTAAATGACGTTTTAGATTCTAAAAATCCAGAAGATCTTCCTTCTTTTCTAAAATTAATTGGAATGACTTTAGTTAGTAAAGTCGGTGGTGCTTCTGGACCGTTGTATGGTTCTGCTTTCATTAGTATGGCAAAAGCTAGTCAAGAAAGTTCTGATTTATCTGTTCTTTTAGAAGCCGGCTTAGAGGGTATTCAAAAAAGAGGAAAAGCTGTAGCAGGTGAAAAGACACTAGTTGATGAGTGGGTTCCAGTTATTGAAGCCGTTAAACAAAACAAGCTAACGAGTAGATTGATTGAAGAAAGTGTCCAACTTACTAAAGAGATGAAAGCAACTAAAGGACGAGCATCTTATTTAGGTGATCGCTCAATAGGACATATCGACCCAGGTGCTATGTCTAGTAGCTACCTGTTTAAAACAATGATGGAAGCCGGTGTTTACGATAACTAGAGAGTATGGAGTCTTATTAATTTCACATGTAGAAGAGTTAGCAAACGGTGTTGCCACTTTACTAAACGAAGTTGCAGCTGACGTTACAATTAAAACTGCCGGCGGAACTTCACAAAGAACAGTTGGAACTAGTTTTGATAAAATAAAAGACAGGCTAGAATCATTTGAAGAAAAAACAATTTTAACTTTCTACGATTTAGGTAGTGCAAAAATGAATGTAGAATTAGCTGCTGAAGTCTCCGATAAAATTATACTCGTTTATGATATAGCCTTCGTAGAAGGTGCTTATACGGCTGCTGCATTGCTACAAGCAAAAGTTCCGCTCAAGACAATTGAAGAACAGCTCATCCCTTTAAAAATAAACTAATTTAAATACGATGGCTAAAAAAGAAAGCTCCTTATCTATCAGCTTTCTTTTTTATACTTGTATTTATTTATCTGTTATTTATGTGAAAAAGTGAGCATAAAACGTTTTCTTATGATATAATAAGTTTATATATGAATAGGAGGTTATTTTTATGGCAATAGAAACATTTCATGCAGTAGCTAAATCAATCGGTGGGTTAAAAGTCTCATGTACCTCAAGGAACTTTGAATTTATCTTGGACGAGCCAAAAAATCTAGGTGGATCAAATGAAGCGATGAATCCTGTTGAAGCACTACTCTCTTCTCTTGGTGGTTGTAAAGTAATCGTAGCTCGCTCTTTTGCTAAGATGCACGGTATTAACTTAAAAGATATTCGTGTAGAATTAGAAGGTGAATTGGATCCAGATGGCTTTATGGGAAAAAATAAAGAGGCTAAGATAGGTTTCTCTTCAATTGTGTCTAACATCTATATCGATGCAGATAATACAGATGAAGAAATTGCTAATTTTGTAGCTTTTATTGACCGTACTTGTCCAGTGGCTGATACAATCCACAATGCACCAACTACTAAAACAAAAATCCATAAAATTTAATTCAAAAACACGAGCTTTTTCTCTTTTATTCAAAGAAAAAGCTCGTGTTTTTGGTTATTTTTAGTCATTTCGGTAACGAATAGCTAATCCTTTCAAGAAGTTTCTAGCATAACGGTCACCACATTCTTTATAATTGCGTTGTCCTTCTCTTCTTAAAACAGCACTTAATTCACTTTTTGATAAGTGAACGCCTGTTTCGTCTAAAATCTCCAGTATATCCTCACTAGTCAAAGAAAGAGCTATTTTTAATTTTTTCAATAAGACATTATTAACACTTTGGTCATTTCTCATCATGACTTCTGCTTTTTTTGTCGGTTCTCCTGGCTTGACTTCTTGTCTGCCTCTTTTAAAAATAATCAAACCATTTAAAAAAGATTCCAATACTGTATTTTTACATTTTTTCATGTATTCATTAACGGAATAGCCTTCGTCATCTTCTTGATTTTGTTTAGCTTTAATCTTTGTTAAAAGTTGTTGAACCTCTTCTTTAGTCATATCCAACTCACCTAATTTAAATAGTTCGACCATTTCTACATCTTTAATATCTAATGCATATCTTAAGCGTACGAGTCTATCATTATTATTCATTTTTTATCCTCCGAGTCCTTTGAATTAGGCTATTTAGCCCTAGACGAGTTTATCTACCTGTTTAGTGCATTATGCCATGAAATAGCACTCTTGACCAGCCAGGAAAAGAGTGACTGTTTCTATTATTAGGAAGTCTTTTTCTAAAAAATGTTATTCCTTTATTGTAATTCCTTTTTTTTACTGCTAGAATAACGGAAGCGAAGTCCTTTTAAACTAGTCCAGAGAGATTAGAAAGGGTAACAAATCAAATGTTTGATACCTTAGGTCCTTTTGCGAATAACACATTCAAAAGGCATTTTTTTGTGCCTAAAACAGGGGGAATCACAGATGTCAAAGAAGAATATTATTCAAGTAGATGAAAAGGTCCCGGTAAAATTACTTATTCCTTTAAGTCTTCAACACACATTTGCTATGTTTGGCGCATCCGTTTTAGTTCCTATCATTTTTGGAATTGATCCAAGTATTGTTTTATTAATGAATGGACTTTCAACATTATTATTCATTTTTATTACAAAAGGAAAAGCTCCTGCTTATCTTGGTTCAAGTTTTGCTTTTATCGGGCCAACTAGTATTATTATTGCTAATCAAGGATTTCAGTATGCACAAGGAGCATTTGTTGTTTTAAGTTTAATCGGTTGTCTTTTAGCACTTTTCATTCATCGGGTGGGAACAGAATGGATTGCTATAGTCCTGCCTCCAGCAGCTATGGGAGCCGTTGTTGCTTTGATTGGACTAGAGCTAGCAAGCAATACTGTTAACGGTGGAACAATCGGTGCTAACTTAATGACGGACACCGCGACTCCTCAAAATTTCATTATTTTCTTTATCACTTTAGGTGTAGCTGTTTTAGGTTCAGTATTGTTTAAAGGCTTTTTATCTACTATTCCGATTTTAATATCTATCGTCGTCGGATATGTTTCTGCCATTGCATTTGGTATGGTCGATTTTACACCTGTTTTAGACGCTTCACTCTTTACTATGCCCCACTTTCAATGGGCAAAATTTGATTTTCAATCTATCTTAACTATGTTACCTGTTTTATTGGTTTTGACTTCCGAACATATTGGACATCAGGTTGTGACCTCTAATGTGATTGGTAGAGACTTAATGAAAGAACCCGGCTTACACCGTTCATTATTTGCAGATTACTTAGCTTCTGCTATTTCTGGCTTGATTGGTGGTGTTCCTACAACCACTTATGGCGAAAACATTGGTGTAATGGCTATTACACGTGTTTATAGCGTTCGAGTCATTGCTGGTGCAGCTATCTTCTCTATTTTCATGGCTTTTATCGGACCATTAGCAGCTTTAATTTCTACTATCCCAGGCGATGTTATTGGTGGAGTAACCTTTTTACTTTACGGAATGATTGGAACAAGCGGATTGCGTTTATTAGTTGAATCTAAGGTTGATTACGGTCAGTCTAGAAACCTTATTTTAACATCGATTGTTTTCGTAGCTGGTTTAAGTGGACTAACCGTTAACTTTGCTGGTATTGAGTTAAAAGGAATGATACTTGCTAGTGTCGTTGGTATTATTTTGAGTATTTCATTTTACTTATTTGATAAATTAGGCTGGATGAACGAATAAATAAATAAACAAAAAAAGATTTCATGCTGTGAAGCATGGAATCTTTTTTATACTCTAGTAATTAATCTTTTTTGTATTGCTTTAATTTTTGATTTAACTTTTCATAGACTACTTTCATCTCTGCTTCACTGCATGCTTTAACAGCCTCATCTAATTCCATCCATTCTACACCACTATTTTCATCCGGTTTAATCGAGGTTAATTCATCTTCATCTGCCTCAATAAGATAAGTAAGATTTAAATGTAAATGTTTTGCTATTGGTTTATCCTTTTTTATATGAGCTGGAACTTCTAAAATTTCAATAGAGTAAATAGCATTAGAAATTGCTGTAAGATTTTTCAAGCCTGTTTCTTCTTGTGTTTCTTTAAAAGCTACGTGCAATAAATCTGCATCACCGTCTGTGTGTCCTCCAACCCACGACCATGATTGGTAAATATTATGATACGCCATCAATACTTTCGTTCTCTTTTTATTTACTACCCACGCCGAAGCAGTGAAATGAGCCTGTTCGTTTTCTCTAGTCAATAGATTATCAAAAGTCGTTAAGTAATAGAGTATTTCTTTTTGATCTACAACTTCTTGAGCATTGTAGGGTTTGTATTGAGTCACTTGTTCTTTTAAGTTCATCTAAAACTCTCCTTTAATTGCAGCATTTGGTCCGTTAATAGTTTAACTGATACCTATTATATCAGAACAACCATCTATAGAAAAATAAATGATTGCTATTTATTGGATAAATAAAATGATTGCTTATTTGGCTGCTTACTTCTAATTTTTCAATTTAAATTTTCAAAAAATGAACTCATTAATGACCAATCTCATTTATATAGTGAGTATTACAATATAACGTTTTACATCTATCCACTCTGAAAGGTATAATAGACCAGTAGTGTATAGATAGTTGTACTTAATTATTTATATATAAAGTAATGTGTTAGGGGAGATTGTATTGGAAAGAGCCGTTGGAACAGTCGTACGTGGTCTTCGAGGACCAATTATTAATGAAGGCGATGATATTGAACAAATCGTGGTCGATACTGTATTGAATGCAGCAAAAGTTGAAGGGATGACTTTTGAAAATCGCGATATTATAACGATTACTGAATCAATCGTCGCACGCGCGCAAGGAAATTATGTCAGCATTGATAACATTGCTGAAGATATTCAAACAAAATTTGGGGACGAAAAAATTGGGGTTATCTTTCCAATTCTTAGTCGAAATCGTTTTTCAAATATCTTACGTGGTATTGCAAAAGGTGCTAAAAGTATTGTTTTGATGTTGAGTTATCCTTCTGATGAGGTTGGAAACCAACTTGTTGATATCGATGAACTAGATGTTAAAGGCGTTAATCCTTGGACAGATGTGTTGACTGAAAGTGAATTCCGTGAGCATTTTGGTTATAAGAAACACGAATTTACCGGTGTTGATTATATCGACTATTATCGTTCAATTATTGAAGCAGAAGGAACGAGTTGTGAAATTATTTTCTCAAACGATCCAAAAACAATTTTAAACTATACAAAAAGCGTACTAGCAAGTGACATCCATTCAAGAGCTAGAACAAAGCGAATCCTTACTAATGCTGGAGCCAAAAAAGTTTATGGTCTTGATGATGTATTATCAAAATCGATTAATGGTAGTGGCTTTAATGAAGCTTATGGTCTACTTGGATCTAATAAAGCTACAGATGACACCTTAAAATTATTCCCTCATAGTTGTCAGCCCATTGTTGATCACATTCAAGAAAAGATGAGAGCACAAACAGGCAAACTAATTGAGGTAATGGTTTATGGAGATGGGGCTTTTAAAGATCCTGTCGGAAAAATTTGGGAATTAGCAGATCCAGTTGTTTCTCCTGCTTATACATCCGGTCTTGCTGGTACACCTAATGAAGTAAAATTGAAATATTTAGCAGACAACAACTTTTCACATCTTCGTGGGAAAGAGTTGAAAGAGGCGATTTCTAGTTACATTGTAAACAAAAAAGAAGATCTCGTTGGCGCAATGGAAGCTCAAGGGACAACTCCTCGTAGACTAACAGATTTAATTGGATCATTATCTGATTTAACTTCTGGTAGTGGAGATAAAGGAACTCCTATTATCTATATCCAAGGATATTTTGATAACTTTACAGAGTAATTCACTTATCAAAAAAATAGTTTAATAAAAAAGCAAAAATCCTAATTTAAATCGGATTTTTGCTTTTTTATTCTTGTATCTTTTTAATTTCTTTAAAATCGTTTAACTGCTTTTTGAAAACTAATTTATCTACTATCAGGGCAAGAATTGTCCCTATTAAGATATAACTTATTCTATTAACCGCAGCATAAAGAGTATTATTTATTAAAGCTGTTGATGCGATGACTGATACTGTCACGCAAATCATTTTATCTCGATAGTTTGTTGTAAAACTATCGAGATATCCTCCAACTAATATGATCATCGCTCTTATACTATTGTCTTTAATGAATACAAATAAAACTAAGATAATCACTGCACCAAAAATTGTACCCTGTACTCGCTGTTTCGATCGAATAGTACAATTTTCAGAATACAATTCTGTTAATGAAAAGACGGTATAGACAATCCAACGTCCTTCTTGCAAATTAAAAAAAGCTACTATAAAAGCTGTGATAGCTGTTATTAAACCAATTCTAAAAGCATACGCCCCTCTTACCCGATGGACTGAATAGTCTCTTCCAATTACCCTAACCGTCTTATATAAGCTAGTATCTTCATTCACTTCAACTAATTCAAGTGGCTTATTTTCTGACTGACTACTTTTTGGGTGGATAATAAATTGAGTAATCATAACCAGTACAGCCCCAGCTACTAACCCCATTAATCGTTTATCAAAGTCAATACCTGTTACTGGACTATACAACATAAACAGATAGTGTAAGCCAAAAGGTACGACTAATGTTTTGTTTAATCTAGAACTAAAAAAATAACCAATTGTTGCTAATGCAACAAAGTTTAGACTAAATCCAACCCACATATTTTGACTCGATAGATGTGTTAGGATACCTGAAATTAAATTTATGCTTGTCAGTTTAATTAAATTTTCAATAGGTTTTTTAGTTAAGTCTTCTTGCATAAGCACAAGCAGGATAATTAAAATCGTTATTCCTACTAGATTATTGTTTCCTCCGAATACATATCCAAATAAGTTGATAAATACTAAAATTTTAGCAAACATAACTGTATTTGGCACAATTTTCTTCAACAAGTATTCCCTCCTCTGTAACAACGAACAACATTATCACAAAGCAAAAGGACTTACAAGTATTCCCTTCTCTTAATAGCCATTCGATAAAATAAAAAGTGGAAATAAGACTGAATACTAGAATAACTAAAGTCAATTGTCCTATTTATTAACACTCGCTTTTAATTATGTAATAGATTAAAGAACTCATTTCTTAGTTTTTTAACTTCATACCGAATGTTGATCACCAGATAAGCATTATCATTATCCATATTCTGGTTGTAATAGTGATACTTTTTAGTATCAAATAGTATCGAATAAAAAAAGCAGATAAGTAAGCACACCTTTATACACTAAACAGTTCATTCTACAATAAACCCCATTACCAAACGTCAATAGGCGTTTGATAACGGGGTTGGTTACACATACGAAAGAATAAAAATTTTACTTAGCGCTTTTTATAAATAGATATTAGCTTTTGGAGCAGGAATTAGTTTCCAATTATTTGATTTGAACTGAATAACAGCTACAACAATTAAAAGAAACATATAACTAACTGAAACGACTGGCAATAAAGAGTAATCACTGCCTAATCCATTGGAAGAAACGAGTAGTTTATAAATACCATAACATCCCCAAGCGGCAGAAAGCGGAAATGACGCATTTCTTAACTTTGACATCATTCTGATAACAAGTATAAAAGCTAAACTCAATAAGATTATTCCCCATATTTCTTCTGAAAGACCAAATCTATTCCATCCAATTTTTACTAAGTAAACTGCCATATTGATAATTGTTGCAATTAAAACCCACCCATTATATAGCCCAAAAGATAAAGCTAACATATTTTTTTTATTGTCATTATTCTCTACTATTATTTGATTAACAACTATTAAGACAATTGTCAAAGCTGCGATAAAAATAGTAGAGATAAAAATTTTATCGTTTAAAAATAGAACTATCCAAGCACCATTGAATAAAGAAGATAGCCAAAATAAAGGCGAAAACTTATCAATAATCGATCGATAGCTACTTTTATTTCGATTTAAAACCATTAGAATAAGAGTGATAAAGATTAAAGTATAAATGATTCCCCATATACTAAAAGTAAATGAAGCTGGCGTAATAGAAGTAAGGTATTTGTCAGACATTTCCTTTTGATTTGTACCATTGATTAAACCTGTACTACTAAAATAATTAATAACTAATAAACTAATAAATACAACGATATTTATCCATGCTTTGATGGCTGTTTTCATAGTACATTCCCCCTGGACATCTATCTCCGAATAGGCAAACCTGTTGATAGACTTTTTCCATTTAATTTTGTTGTGTAACTTACTCATTAAAAACTAATTATCCTGTTAACTTAAATTTACACGAAAAATACAGATGATTCAAGAAAACAATTTTTTTAAAATAGATTTGTTCACTAGTGTTGCATGAAACATTGTATGTTTCACAAATTTGTTTATATTATTCCAATATGCAAAAAAGTCCTTTATACTGAACTCAGATGACTCATCCAAGACCAATAAAAAGGACCAAACTCATGGATAAGTATAAAACAAATTCTGCTTTTAATAAATGGTTTTCTTCGATTAAGCTAGATTTTTTACCAAGCTCTATTCAAAAAAAGATTGTTGACTTTGATAAATATCATAAGAAACTTAGTTTCTCTCAAGCTCTTCAACTTTTTCTTCATGGAATCAATGACGAAAAAGAAAGTCTTAGAGAGATGAATGCGGCTTTTGTTTCGAAAGAACTTCAAAAAGAAATGGGCATGACTAGTATCAGTTATTCCCAGCTTTCTAGAACTCTATCAAAAATAGATTCAGAGATTCTTTTAGCTATTTTTAGTCAGCTAGTTAGTCAGGCTAAAAATAAAAGGCCCGTAACGAAACGAAATAGTCTCTATCTAATTGATTCTTCGACGTTTTCACTTAACCAAAATCTTTATCAATGGGCTGATTTTCGTAAAACAACATCAGGAGTTAAGCTTCACTTAAAGCTCTGCTTTATGGATAATGACCATCTTTACCCAGATGAATTTACACTAACTAACGCCGTCGAGCACGATACAAATCAGTTAGAAGTATTGGTTAATCAACCTGAAGCGACTTATGTGTTTGATCGCGGTTACCTTGATTTTGAACGATTAGATACGATGCACTCGCAGGGCTACTTCTTTGTGACAAGAATCAAAAAGAATACAAAAGTTCATGTTTTAGAACCCTTAGTAGCTTCTAAGAGTGAGTCCGTTATCAGCGACCAAATGGTCGCATTAGGTGCTCAGAACCATCTAACGTCCAGATTTCGTTTAGTAACCGTTCAAGATAAAAAGGGGAAAACTCTCCAGTTTATTACCAATCGTTTTGACTGCTCCTCTACTGACATTGCAGAAATGTATAAAGCACGTTGGCAAATAGAGCTGTTCTTCAAGCATATTAAACAACATATGACGATTAAAAAGTTTTTTTCAAGAAGTGAAAAAGGAGTTGTCAATCAGCTGATTTTAGCCATGATTGCCAGTTTATTAACCTATTTGATTAAGTTAAAAACAAAAAGTAACCAGTCTGTTTTCCAAATCAAACGATTTTTTCGTTATCTGTTATTTCAACCGGCAGAAGAATGGTTTAATCTTTTGATACCGACTTAGATCCTTAAAGAAAGGGTGTCCGTTGGTAATGGAATCAGTTGAATAAGCAAAATTTTCTGGAAATAGTCATCTTTCGCGTAAGCATTCCCTTTTTTTGCCTTTTTTCAGAAAAATAAGAAATGAGGTTAATCAAGCTATGTTTATGCAACACTAGTGAGATTTGTTATTAAATAAACTAAATTAGCCCTTATGATGACTTATCTGCCTTCTGAGTTAGATCAAGAGCTCAAGGCAGACTGTATTCTTCTAGCTAAATGATTCATAGTTTTATAGTCATTTCTTTTATTCAATACAGCCTATCTTAGTGTCTTTTTACTGAGCTCTTTTATAAATATGAACTTGGTTACGTCCTGCTTGTTTTGCAGAGTACAATGCCTTATCTGCTTTATTCAATAGTTGATCTATCGTTTCCGCTTTATTCGGTACTGCCTCAGCTATCCCCATACTAAAAGTAACAGAGATGAGCCCTTTAGAAGAAGAAAGGCTCTGTCCTTCTATGCTTTTACGAAGTTTGTTTCCTAATAATTCGGCTTCCGTTGCTGTGTATCCATTTAAAGATAAAGCAAATTCCTCTCCACCGTATCTAGCAAAAATTTGTTCTGCTGTTAATTGGCTTTCAAAAATGGTTACAACATGTTTGAGTAATTGGTCTCCTATATGATGTCCGTATGTATCGTTTACTTTTTTAAAATAATCAATATCCATTAAAATAACAGAAAAGGGAATTGCTTTCTCCTTCACTTCTAAAAAATTTTGTTCACAATAATCCATAAAAGCACGACGATTATATATTTGAGTTAAACCATCATAATTCGCCTGGTACTCTAACTTAAGTTGTAATTCTTTCAGTTCAGTAACATCTGTAAAAATCAGAATCAAACCTTTATTATTTCCAACTTCTATTAGTGGCGAGACACGAATTTGATAAATACGTTTTGTTTCTTCAAACATTAGTTGCATCTCTTGACTCCGACTCTCTAAATCAAGTACTAAAGGAAAATCCTTACCTATTAGTTCAAGCCATGCCTCATAGAAGTCCTTCCCAATCATCTTCTTATTTAATTTCGGGAAATATTTCTCACAAATTTGGTTGAACTCAATTACCTGAAGAGACTCATCTAATACCAGTACACCATCATTTATACTATTAAAAATAATATCTTTTGCAACAGGCATTAATGTAAACATTCGAGACGAACTAATTGACCATAAATATAAAATTGAAGAAAGCCATAAAACCATTGGAACAGGATCTACCCCTTGAGGCGTAAGTTCCATTAAATATAAAAAAGCTGTTACCATAGGAATAAATTGTCCCAATATCAAAGAAAGCAATTGTGGTCGATATATTTTTGAAATCTCTTTCCAATACGATATAGCTAGTAAAAGAGCTGCTAGCATACAGAAAAAAATATATGCTCCATGAATCATGTACCACACACCTATTTCTTGCTTTATGTAAGGTGCCCCTAAAATAGGATCTATTTCAAAAACTCTGTAATACAAATGATGTAAGTCATTCGTTGCTACCATAGTTGAAGTGATTATTGGTAAAATAAGTAAGGCAACTATCTTAATTTTTGAAAGATGAATGCCTAAATAGTGTATGACAAATAGTAAACCCAATATCACAGAAATTGGCATCCCAATATATTGAATAGTTGTCCAAAACTTTATTTGCTCTAATGTTGTACTTAATAAAGAAAAAGCTGCAGAGAAACAATAAATAGCTATTGTTGCAGTATAAGCGATAAAAAAATAAGCAATTTTTCTATAGCTTTGGCGTTTGAAATACACATATAAGCATAGATACACATTCAATACGCCCGAAGCAGAAATAAGTGCTATATAAGTTGTCAGAGGTGAATTCATAGTTAGATGTCCTCTCTTGGTAAATTTCACGATAAAATCGTTCCTTATTTTCACTAAACAAGGAACGGCTTTTTATTATAAGCGCTCAAAAAAAGTGACACATCATCCGATTAATACCGGTAAGTCTCACCGTTCATTTCCTATTACATGTAGGGTGCGTACTCTTTCTCAATTACTTTGGAAAGCTGCTCTTTTAACTCTGGAGTCGTGAAAGCACCTTTTAAGCCATTTAGATTCAATAATTTCATTGTTGGATAACTAATTCCAGTATGTTCAGCTAATAGCATATATTCTTTCGTCAACGTTGTATTTGAAACGGTACGATTATCTGTATTGATGCAACAACTTATTCCTTTTTCTAAAAAATCGACTAAGGGATAATCTTCCCAGTCTTTAACCGCATTGGTTTGAATGTTACTCGTTGGGCACATTTCAATGATGGTTTCTTTTTCTAAACAAAGTGCCTGTGTTGCTTCATTTTTTTGAATAGCTATCCCATGTCCAACACGTTTTGCTCCTAAGCGTATCGCTTGGGCAACATTATGAGCACAACCACATTCACCAGAGTGAAGTGTAATTTGTAATTTATTTTCTTTTGCATAAGTTGTTAAAGGCTCAATGTGATCGTTTGCAAAATCGGGTTCTGGACCAGCCATATCAAAACCAACCATTAATTCTTCTTTTGTCTTCATAACTTCAGACAACATCGCAAGATTGTCTTCATTAGAATGCTGCCGCATCCCACATATTAATAAATTTACTACGATAGTAGACTGCTCCATCGCGCGGCGAACACCTTCACTGATTGCTGCGATAACTTCTGATACAGTTAAATCTGCTTCAATATGCAAAAGCGGGGCAAAGCGTAATTCCATGTAGCGAACATTCTCAAAAGCTGCAGCTTTAACAGTTGCGTAGGCTGACTCTTCTAATTGCTCATACGTTTGCATAAGCTGATGAATAATGTCAAAACCTTTTAAATAATCAACCAAGTTAGTACATTTTGCTGGTGCACTAATTTGATCAAGTAAAGCTAAATCAAATTGTTGTTTTTCTGCTAATTTTTTTAATGTTTCCATAGGGACAGAACCATCTAGATGACAGTGTAATTCTACTTTAGGTAATTGGCGAACGATTTTTTCTTCCATATTATTAAATCCCTTCTTAAATTAGTTTATATTTTAATTACTTTTTTTAATTGTAATTTATTTTTTCTTATCCCTTGAGCTATAGCAAAAAAGTTCAGAAATTTTTACTAGTCAAAATTAGTTGTTTCTATTCATTATAAGTTATTAAACTAATAATACAACCGTCTTCATTTTATTGATTAGTTATGATACTTATCTTAGATTCTACTTTAGAATAACTATGATTTTTAAAATTGATAAGTAAAAAATACCTATTGGTAAGAACTGAACAAAGAATTTGGTAGTTACAAATATAGCAGAAGTTTTTCTATTTAACAACCTAAATTGTAATCGCTTTAATTATTTTATTTAGTCGCTAGGAGGTTTATTTAAGTAAAAATTTTATCTCGTTTTCCTTTTTATCTCTCCTCATTAAGCTTTTCAACAAGATTTTAGAGTTTCTATACTAGTTGTGTCTATCGTTCAGATCAATATGCTTTAAGCTAACTAACAAAATTTTGAGTATAATTCAAATAATAGAATATATTTTATTGCATCTAATTTTTTAAAATAGGAAATAGAGTTAGATTATTTAGTGATAAAGAGTTTTTTCTGGTATTATATTCTTACTAAGATTTAAATAGGAGGTAAACACACAATGCTGAAATTTGAACATAAATTACGTGGAAATGTGGCACTAGGCATAAATCCAGTTGGATGCATGCAAGAAGTAATGAATGAAATTAATTATGTAAAGAAGAAAGGACCTTATGAAGGAGCAAAAAAAGTTTTAATCGTTGGTGCATCATCAAGTTATGGTTTAGCTACTCGAATTAGTCTAGCTTTTGGAGCTGGAGCAGATACAATTGGTGTTTCTTTTGAAAAAGGTCCAAAAAGTGAAAGAAATTTAGGTACAGCTGGTTGGTATAATAATATTGCGTTTCGAGAAGAAGCTGAAAAAGAAGGATTAATTGCTAAAAACTTTGTTCAAGATGCTTTCAGCTACGAAAGTAAGCAAGAAGTTATCGATTATATAAAAAATGATTTTGGTGGTAAAATAGATTTAGTCGTTTATAGCCTGGCAAGTGGTGTTAGAAAAGATCCTGATACTGGAGAAGTCTATCACTCTTCTATTAAAGCTATCGGAGAACCTGTTGTTGGTCCAACCATTGATATGCAAGAACAACTGTACTATACTGAAACACTCGATTACGCAACGGATCAAGAAATTGCTGATACGGTAAAAGTAATGGGTGGAGAAGACTGGCAATTATGGATGGAAGCACTAAAAGAAGCGGACGTATTAGCTGATGGTGTTTTAACAACAAATTATTCTTATTTAGGAACTGAACTGAATCATTCTTATTACGGTCAAGCAACTCTTGGTTCTGCTAAAGCAGATTGTGATGAAAAGGCAAATAATATCAATACATTACTATCTGATATCAATGGTAAAGCTCAGATTGTTGTAGCAACTGCTGTTACGACTAAAGCAAGTGCCGTTATTCCTTTTTTCCCTGTTTATTGTATTGCGCTTTATAAAGTCATGGACGAACAAGGTACTCACGAAACACCAATCATGCATCAAGATCGAATTTACCGAGAAATGATTTATGGTGGCAAACCTGAGTACGACGAGTTTAATCGACTTAGACCTGATAACTGGGAAATTGATGAAGATATTCAAGCTAAAACAAAGGCATTAGTCCAAAAAATAAATGCAGAAAACTTTAAATCTGATATGACAGCTTATGATATGCTTTTCAAAGAATTTTCAGTTTTAAGTGGCTTCTTAGTTGAAAACTATGTAGAAAAAGATGTTACTTTAGAAGAATTAAAAGCATTGAAGTATTAATTTCCACTATCTAAATCACCTATTTACCAATCTATCAAAAAACGGTATGCATCAAGAGGGTCTAGTCTCTTTGATACATACCGTTTTTTACATTATCTATTAATTAGTATTAAGGCAATAATCGTCAAAATAATCGCTACTTGATTTTTTTTGGCTATTTTTTCTTTAAATAGTAAAAATCCACCTATATTAATTAGTACAATACTCCCAGCGCTGTAAATTGGGAATACGACAGACGTTTTTAAAGTCGCTAATGCTAGAATTAAAAAATAAGAAGAAAACAAGTTAGGTATTCCTACCGCAAAGCCTATGAGTATATCTTTTTTCGTTATTTCTCCTTTTTTTCTAAACGTATAGAAAATACTAATTAAAAATGCTACAAAAAATAGGGCAAAAAGAAAGATATCTTTGTAATCATTTAAGGCATATTTTTGATAAAACTTACTTGAAAACTCGGCCATCCCTCCAAAAATAAATAAGAAAATAAGAGTCGGTTTAACGTCAAATGTTTCAAGAGATTTCTGTGATAAATTAACAATTAAGATAGAAACTAAAGATAGAATAATGCCTATCCATTGAATAGTAGAAGGAAATTCTTTCCATATTACGATTGAAAAAATCATTGGAATCAATATGCCTAATTTAGCAATTGTACCTGAAATTCCTACCCCATTTTCCTTTATACTTTTTTGATAGTAGACAAACGAAAGAAAAAAGAAGGATCCAAAAATTCCTCCAATAATTAATCCCCATATCATACTAGAATAAGGAGATAAAATATAATTACTGTTACTAGCTAACAAAGAAAATTCACTTAAAAATGAGTTTTCACGAGTCATACCCACTAATAATCCTTTTGAAAAAATTAGAAACAAACTAATAGCAAAGGCAATAAAGTAATTGGCACTTGTTATAACGTATCTATTTGCATTTGTTCCTTCTGTGTATTTAAAAATGAGAGCAATCGACGCACTACAGATAATGGCTAACGTTAAATAAAACATACTAGCTCCTTTTCAAATTCCGGCATATTTTTAATAGCTAACAGAGATCGTCTTTGTTAGCTATTATTTTTTATTCTATTTAGACTTTTTTTCTTTAGAAGGTGCTCTAGAAATGGTCACGAGCTTGACGCAGTTCTTTAAAATCTTCTAAGCTAGTTACTTGGAGGAATAGATTGATTTTTTTCTCCCTCCCAATCGTCGTTGGTAAGGTAGGTTGTCCTTTTGCACGCAACTCATTGGTTTTGGCTAAGGCTTCAGAAATCACTTTATTAGACGGTTCTATACCCTGCGAAAAACGTAAATTAGTTTGTGTATATTCATGCGCTGCGTATACTAGTACCTCATCATCTAATTGATTAAATTTCTGTAAGGCATCGTATTGAGCTTGGTAATCTTTTGTAAAAACTCGACCACAACCTGCTGAAAATAAAGCATCTCCACAAAAAAGTATCTTTTTTGCTAAGTAACTAATATGACCATCAGTATGTCCAGCTGTCTTTATTACATTGAACTGTTCATTTAATAGATTAAAAGAGTCGCCTTCAACTACGACATGATTAACTAAAGAACTTGTTTCTTCAGGTCCATAAATAGAAATATCTGGATACGTTACCAAAATTTCTTGGACTCCTCCAATATGATCATCATGATTGTGAGTTAATAGGATAGCCTTCAACTCTAAATTCTTTTCTGCTAAATAGCCTATCACACCTTTAGCTTCTCCTGGATCGACTATTACTGCCTCTGTGCCTTCTTCAATAACCCAAATATAATTATCAGAAAAAGCTTTTATTGGATAAATGTCCATCGTTAACCCTCCTCATTATAGCTAAATAATTCATTCCCAAGCAAGTCAATAATTTTTTTCAAATCTTTAGCTAAAATAACCATCGTTTGGTCAGGTCTAGCAGGAGCAAAAACGAGTTTTTCTTGTCTAAAAAGCTCTTCATCTACTATTATCGGAATCGTATTTTCATATCCTAAAGGTGTTACTGCCCCTGCTTTTTGACCAGTGATCGTTTCCATTTCCTCTTGTTTCACAACAGCTACTTTTTCGCCTACAACTTGCTTTAGTTTCTTAAAATCCGTTCGTTTCGTTGTAAAAGTTACAAATGAATAGTACTGTTTGGATTTTCCTTTTAAAAATAGGGCTTTAGTCTCCGTACCTGTGAATCCTTTTTCTGCTTTCATTATTACAGCATCTTCATTTGTATAAATAGGATTATGATTGTACAATTCAAAATAAATAGAATGACTTCTTAAAAATTCTTCAAGATTTACTATCATCTTTTTTCCTCCTTATTTGTATATCTATATCTATTTTATTCTTTTTGACTGTTTTTCAAAAGTACCGTTGAGATTGTTCTACTAAACTACTAATTAGTGACTCATCATTAGTATAAAATAAAAAAGACTTGTTCACAAAAAAACAAGTCTCATTCATCTATTCATTTAAGATTTAAATCTGCTAACGAAACAATTTCTGAGGTGAGTTTGACTTGTCCAATAACTCCTAGTGCTGTCGTTGGTGCAGCTAATAAAAATAAAGGACCAGATACGACAGTCGTAATCAGCCCACCTGAAATTTTAGAAAGCCACTTACCTTCACCGATTTTCACTTTTATTAAATTATCTGAAAAATCCTCAACTACGATAGTTAAAGCCTTACTACCAATGCCTAAAGTCCACTTACTCTCTTTTTTTATCTGACAGACCCATTCTAACTGATTGCCCTCTTGCTCTTGAAGTTCATAATCTTTTGAAACGACGTATTTTCTGACATTTTCTTTAAAAGAATCTAATTTTGATAAATCTTTTTTATAATAAATCTCTTTCATTTTTTATTCTCCTCTGTTAAAAATTTAGTATCTAAGGATATTATAACACGCTAAGTTTATTAAATATAAAAATTTTTTCTGTTATTTTCACCACAAAAATAGATTATAGAAAAAAAGAAAGTATTTTAAAACAATTTCTCTTTTTCTATACTCTTAATCTACTCTCCAAGTGGTTGATACTCTACTTCTAAACCTTTTTGAACACCCGGTCGCTCTGCAATACGATGAGACCATTCTAAGAAATGAGGGTATTCATCTATATTTAAAAATTCATAAGAACCTTTATACAATTTCCCTAAAGCTAAAAGACCATACCAAGACCATATAGCAATATCTGCAATACTGTAGCTATCTCCTGCGATATAAGGGCGCTCTTCTAGGGTTTTATCCAGTAAATCTAATTGACGTTTCGTTTCCATCGTAAACCGATCAATTGGGTATTTCAACGGCTCTGGAGCATAAGCGAAAAAGTGGCCGAATCCTCCACCAACATAAGGGCCTGCTCCCATTTGCCAGAATAACCAGTTAAGTGTTTCGGTCCGACCATGGATATCCGTTGGAATCAGTTGCTCAAATTTCTCAGCTAAATAAAGAAGAATAGAGCCTGATTCAAAAACCTCTAGACGAGGACTTTGACTTTGGTCAACAAGGGCAGGAATCTTAGAATTGGGATTAATTGTGACAAATTCTGAACCAAATTGATCACCTTTCCCGATATCAATCGCATACAAATCATAATCTGCTCCCTCTACGCCTAATTCCTTTAACTCTTCAAACATAATAGCAACTTTAATACCATTTGGTGTTCCTAATGAATAAAGTTGGAACGGAGCCTCCCCAACTGGTAATTTTTGTTCAAAACGATTGCCTGCTGTTGGACGATTGCCACCTTTTTTTGCGTTCTCTTCTTCCCACTGCCATACTTTTGGTAATGTATATTCCGTCATTATACCACTCCTCATACTAATCATTTATGTCTTCATCATACTACTCCTAAACCAATATAACTAAAATTTAGCTCATCCATCTGTGGAAAAATTAGTCGTATCCTTTATCATGACTATTTTTATCTCAATAATTTTGATACAAATCTTTCGACTCTTTTAGTACTCTCTACGATTTTACCTAATCGTGTATTAAAAAATAATATAAAAGATAAGACAGTTTGATAAAATGCGTAGATGACCTATTCATGCTAGAATAAAGATAAGACAGTATTGGAGGATGATATTATGAAACAAGAACTTGTTGAGATTTGCCTACGTATTAGAGATATTGATGCTACTTTAGACTTTTATACTAATCTATTCAATTTTGAAGTTGCTAGCCGCAGAGAATTCCCTGAAAAAAAGTTTGATTTAGTTTATCTGAATTCTCCCGGTTCTTCTGTACAGATCGAGCTCACTTATAATTATGATGCTGAGCCCTATAATGTAGGAAATGGCTTCAGTCATTTAGGTGTGGCTGTCGGTGATCTAGAAAAAATGCATGAAATTTGTACAGCTTCGGCTTATGAAACAGGCGAATTAAGAGGACTTTCAGGTGGTACACCAACCTATTTCTTTGTAACAGATCCTGATGGCTATCGCATTGAAGTAAAGCGCGCCAAATAATTGTTTGAATAGTTAAAATAGATGCCTGTTGGTAATAACCAATAGACATCTATTTTTATTCTTTAATTTCCCACTATTTTTATTTAAAATTAAGTCAATTATTTTCTGAAAATAGTATCATTTATGATACGGTTCATTCTTCATTATCCGAAAACTACGATAAATTTGTTCAATCAACACTAATCGCATCAATTGATGGGGAAGAGTCATCTTTCCAAAAGAAATCTTTGTATTGCTTCTTTTCATAACTGCCTCACTTAAACCTAACGAACCACCGATAACAAATACAAGGTTACTTTTTCCTTGAACACCTAATTGCTCGATTTCTTTTGAAAATTTTTCTGATGTTCGTTGATCTCCTTCAATAGCTAGAGCGAATACAAAAGCTTGCTCAGGGATTTTGGCTAAAATTCGCTCTCCTTCTTTTTCTTTTACCTGGATCATCTCAGCTTCGCTTAATTTTTCTGGAGCTTTTTCATCTGCTACTTCTATTAACTCTATTTTACAATAAGCGCCTAATCTTTTAACGTATTCAGCAATACCCATTTTTAAATATTTCTCTTTCAATTTACCGACTGTTATAATTTTAATATTCAATGTTATCCACCTCTATCAATTAGTTATCCACAATAGTTATGCACATGTTCACAACTAGACCACTTCATATGGTATGCGAATGTCCGTTCTCTACCACATATATAGGTATCGCCTCACAATAAGCACACTTATCGTTCGACTTATCCACAGGTAAAAAAGCCTTTAAAACCGGCAACTCAAAACCTCCATAAACAGCGTCATCTAGAGCTTCCTCAATATGTTCTTGGCATGCTTTAATAAGTTCCATCCACAACACCCCTTTTATTTTGTGGATAACTTTATAATCCACAAGTTCTTTCTTTTCTTATTTTACAGCACTTATCCACAATGTCCAAAACTTTTTATTATTTGTTATCCACAAAATAGCTGAAAAAGGAATAAATCTCTCTAATTTATTGCAAATAACCCTTGATTACCTATCAGGCAATCGAGGGTTATTTAAAGATTTATTTAAGAGATTGTTTCAGAAGTAGTCATCGTTACAGTTGTCTTTTCCAGTTTACCATCACGATAATAGTCTACTCCAACTTCCTTACCTAATTCTGATTTATAGATTCCTTTACGCAAAGAAATTGTATTCTTAACTTCTTCACCATTAAATTTTACGATAACATCATATTTTTGAAGTCCGCCTTTTTGTGCAGCCGAACCCTCTTGGACTTGTCCCACAACAACACCTGACGTTACATCTTTAGGTAACTTCAGTACACTTTCTTGTTGTTGTTCAGAAATTTGAGAAATATCTAGTAAACTTATTCCTAAAAATGGACGAACAACTCTTCCGTCTATTTCTAATTGATTAATGATATCGACAACATCGTTACTTGGAATAGCAAAACCTAATCCTTCAACTGTATCTGCTGAAATTTTCATTGAATTAATTCCAATAACTTGGCCTGCGATATTAATTAAGGCTCCACCTGAATTTCCAGGATTAATCGCTGCATCCGTTTGAATAACAGTCATTTCCCAGTCTACTACGCTATCCCCATCTATATCTGTATCAACGGTTCTGTTCTTTGCCGAAACAATCCCTTGGGTTACAGAGGAAGCAAAATTGGTGCCTAGAGGAGAACCAATCGCAATTGCTGGTTCGCCTACTTTTATACTATCAGAGTTTCCAAATGTTGCTGCTTTTTTTACTTTATTGGCAGGAACCGATAATACAGCTAAATCTGTCCATATATCTGTACCAATTACTTCAGCTTTAAATTTTGTCCCATCTTTTAATAGAATTTCTATCGCATCAGAATTATCGATAACGTGATTATTGGTTACAATATAAGCTGTCTCGCCATCTATTTTATAAATAACGCCGCTTCCTTCTCCAATTGTTTGTAGATTCGTTTCATTTGTAGATTCTGTTGTTCCAGAGCCAAAAACTCCATCAAATCCTTCTAAATTTTGCTCCTTCATGTTTATAACTGAAACGACTGAATCTTCTACTTTTTTTACTGCTTCTGTCACTTCTGAAGTAACATTAACAGTAACATCTGTCGTCGTTACCTTTCCGTTATCATCTACTAAACCAGATTCTTGTGTCGGACTTTCTCCACTATCTAGATTATCAGTTATATATAAATATCCACCACCGAGTAAGGTCACTAGTAATCCACCAATTAATCCGCCTAAAATAGCTGATTTAAATCCTCTATTTTTTTTAGGAGTCACATCTTTTATATGGTCAGTTTTTTGTTTCATTTTTTATTCACTCCTTGTCATTAATTCTATTACTAGTTTAACGTTTTTTTTTGAATTTTTTATGAATAATTAGTGACTTAAATAAGGAACGCAAGCGAACAAAATCTTGTTATATTTTATGAATGCTTACTTTTATTTTACCGTTATTTTTTTCAAATGACTACTAAAAACCTTTTTCATAATAAAAGTCAAACTAGAAAAAAGAATTTTTCTAGTTTGACTTTTATTTTTTTAACATTAAACAACAAATAAAGACGTTGGCTCACTGGGATCTGTATCGTATACAAAAAAAGCTCTACCGACATCTAATTCCTTTTCTTTTAAAATATTTTCTGCCGTCATATGCGCTAATTCTTTCATATTGTTATCTTTACTTAAGTGTCCCAAGTAAATACGCTTTGTTTTATTTCCAACCATTTCAGCTAAGGCTAACGCACCATCTTCATTTGATAGATGGCCTTTATCGCCTAAAATGCGTTGTTTTAAATGCCAAGGGTAAGGTCCCATCCGCAACATTTGTAAATCATGATTGCTTTCAAATAGATAAGCATCAGCATCCGATAAAATACCTCGCATCCGATCGCTAACATAGCCTGTATCTGTTAGCATAACAAATCGTTTATCATTTTTATGGAAACTATAGAATTGTGGTGCAATCGCATCATGAGAAACACCAAAACTTTCGATGTCAATATCCCCAATCGTTAGCACTTTACCCATTTCAAAAATAAATTTTTGCTCATTTTTAATGTCCCCAATAATTGGTGACATAGCTTGCCATGTTTTTTCATTTGCATAAACATCTAAATGATATTTTCGTGCAAGGACTCCAACTCCATGAATATGGTCTCTGTGCTCATGAGTCACTAAGATGGCATCTAAATCTGCAGCATCTCGATTTATTTTTTTGAGCATTTCTATAATTTTTTTGCCACTTAATCCACTATCTACTAATATTTTTTTTTTCTCAGATTCAATATAAGTAACATTCCCAGAACTACCACTGGCTAAAATACTAACTTTTAAACCTTGATTTTGATTGTACAACATTTAGCTAAATCCTCCTTGTTCCTCTCGTTTAGTTTATATCAAATTAGCTAAAATATCCATAAGACTATTTTTTGAATTTATTTTTATAGAATAAAAAAGTCATACCATCAGATTTTAAAATCCTGGTGGTATGACTTTTTTTATTCTTTTTGAAAAGAAGAGTCTCTCGTTGGGTTTGGACTAGATGAATCTGATTCGTTAGAAGATTTCAACCTATTTTTCGTGACAGACTGAGGTTGCTCAAGTGTCGGAACTTTTAACACTGTCCCATTAATCGCATCGACACGTTTTACTTGTGTATCTGTACTAGATTCTATTTCTATAAACCAAGCTGGAGCGTACATGCTTAACTCTTCTAAATCTAACGTTTTATAATAACTTAAGACAGGTTTCTTAACAGTTGTATCTGCAGGTATTTCATTATTCTGATATAAAATACCTATAGCACTTTTATCCGTTATCAATTCCCGACTTTCTCCTTGAACCGTCACTGGTCCAGCATAACTTTGTTCATAAGAAATAACGTTTTTTGAGTTATCTAAATGAAATATAACTTCTGAAGTACCATCTGCGATAGGAATATTATTAGCAATTTGTGTGAAAATAACTTGTTGGCTATTTTTTATATAGCGAAAAAACTGATAGTCTTTAGCTGATAAAGCTTGGTTATTTTTTACATAAGAGGTTAATTTTTCAATATCTTTAGCATTAAACTCTTTTTCTGCTGTTAGTAAGATAGGAGAAAATAGAATCGTACTAAAAATAGAGCCTTTTTCTTCAATGATACCTGTCTGATTTGTTAAGCTATAACTTTCTGCCAATAAATCATTTGCTTCAGCTTGAACATAAGGAACCTTATTTTTTTCATCTTGAAAAGTAGGCAATTCAATAGCTGATTTGGACATCTCTTCTATAAAATTTACTTCTGAATTAGAAGAATTTGATGAAAAGTCATTGTAACTTTTATCAAAATAAGTCGATAAAAGAAATGCATTGAGCGCTAGAAAGGTTAAGATGAAAATGATTTCAATTCGTTTAAAGTCCATTTTCTACTCTCCCCCGTTCTCATCAAGTTCTTGAATGTTTACCCAACTTCCTTCAGTATAAATGTACCAATTTGGATCTAGCGTAATGACACGATCTGATTCTAGATTATTTGTCCATGTGTAGCCTATCTTAATATCATCAATCATATCTAGTGTATACTTTTTTTCAGCTAACTCTTTTAAGAGATCGGACCCACTTTGCAATGTTTTTTGATTTTTTTCATCAGAAATGGGTGTTTGAGCTACAACCATCGGAACTTGTAGCCTAGACATACCATCTTCTACTACTGTCAGATAAGTAGCACCATAGCCTATCGGACTAAAGACAGGAAATCCTTCAATATAACGTCGGTAAGTTACTTCATTGGTTTGCTTATTGTAATCAAAAAAATGTATTTCATCTGACCAATTTTCGTAAATGGTTAGTTCTTTAAATGAAAGCATTAATGTTTTTGTGAGTGGCATTGCTTTTGAAGAAGACCGGTTACGATAATAATTTAAAATATTTGTTTCTTCATTTATTCTCATCTCGCTAATGTAATCAAGATACTGAACCGATTGCTCACTTCTTTTTTCACGTACTTCTGAAGTATCGTCAAACAAACGTCCAATAAATAGACTATTAGGTTGTTTTTCTACCATATAGGTCAAGCAAGGCAACTTTATCTCATCAATTGGCAGATAAATATACTTTTCACCGATTTCTCTTATTTCTACAAAACGATAAGGAACCCCTTGTCTATGAATAGCTGCAAGTAGTTGTTCTTGATCAATCTCTTCTATTTCACTCGTATAAAGTAATTTCTCAGCAGTATTGTAAAAATTAATTTCACTCGGATTCGTCTCTGTTAAATAGATGCGATCAAATGTTTTCTCTGAATATTCTTCTTGTAGGTTAGAAAATAAATTACTTACTACACCAAAAGGAATGCTTTTGAAGTAAAGCCACTCAATTTTATCATCTACTTGATTTAATTCTGTTTGGTAGTCTCCACTAGAAAAATTAATCGGTTCTTCTAACTTATCCAATTTAATTTCATTAAATATTTTATTCGAAGAAGTTAAAACTTCTTTTTTCATTGTCATTCTTGCCTGCCCTGAATGATGCAAAACAATTTGAGAAGGGCCAAATACGCGAGAAAGTTGTCGTTTTATTACGACAGATGAGGATTTTTTCTGTTCATTTCCAGTCTGATTATCGTACTGACTTGGTCCCGTCCAAATACCCCACATCAAAACAAGACTAAGAAGAATTAGAATGATTAATAATGGTCGAACTAATTTACTCCATTTCACTCCCAATCATCCTCCTCGTAAGGAACATAAGGCAACAAAATATAGAATGTTGTCCCTTCGCCCTCAATACTATTAGCCCAAATTTTACCATGGTGTTTCTCGATTGCTTCTTTTGAAATAGCAAGCCCTAGCCCTGTTCCACCCATTGAACGTGCACGGGCCTTATCAACACGATAAAAGCGATCAAAAATATGTGGCAAATCTTTTTTAGGAATTCCCATTCCCTCATCCGTAATACTAATCATAACGTTATCGTGCGTTTCTTTTAAGCTACAATTGATAACGCCTCCTTCAGGTGAATATTTAAGCGCATTATTCATAATATTATCAAATACTTGTATCATTTTATCGGTATCTATTTCCATCCAAATTTGACGCTTGGTTATTTCTCGTTTAATTGTATATTTTTTTTCAAACTGATCAGCTGATTGAATCATCATATCAAATCGATCTAGTACGTGATTGAATAATCGGTTGATGTTAACATATTCGAGAGCAAGTGTGCTCTCACTAGCATCCATTCTAGATAGGTTGAGTAAGTCAGATATCATTCGAATCATACGATCTGTTTCTTCTTGCGTAACTTGTAAAAATTTTGGAGCAATATCTGGATCTTGCCAAGCACCATCAATTAATGCTTCTAGATAACTTTTCATACTAGTCAACGGTGTACGAAGCTCGTGTGAAACATTTGAAACAAAGTCCCTACGTTCACGTTCGATTTTTTCTTGTTCAGTAATATCATGCAATACACAAACAATTCCACTAATAAAACCTGTTTCTCTTTGGATTAAAGAAAAACCACCTTGTAAAATTAGAGGTGTTTCAGGAGTTGAAAAATCAAAAGATAGTTCTTGATCATTTTTTAATAGATTACGTAAAGTAAACTCATTTTCTTTTTTTAATATTTTTAAAATAGATTGACCTACCGCATCTTCTTGTGACGTACTTAGCATCTCGAGTGCCATCTCATTAATGATAATAATTTTCCCTCTACGGTCTGTAGCAATTACACCATCTGTCATATGTGTCAGAACACTATTTAATCTTCGTCGTTCAGCTTCAGTGGATTCTTGTGCATCTTCTACTTTAATAGAAAGGTCATTTATCGCCAACGACAATTGACCTAATTCATCTTCTCCATAAATTTTTACTTGACCAGAATAGTTTCCACCTGTCATTTGTACAGTTTGATTTGTCATTTCAGTAATGGGTTTAGTAATCGCTCTAGAAATGAATAAAGCTAAAAGAACCGTTAACCCCATTGAAATTAAGGAAGCATTCAAAAAAATAAATGTAATTTCTTCAATTTGTTGGTAAACCGTATCGATATTGGTTTTCAAAGAAATAGCACCCAGTACTTTATTTGATCCATCATTAGCAATAATAGGAGAAACCAACTTCCAGATTCGGTCGTTGGTTGTTTGGTCTCTATATTGACTTGTTATTTTGCTATTCAATAATAACGCTTGGTGAACATCACGATCATTAGAATTTTCACCAACAATTGATTGGTTTGTGCTATCGCTTGTTCCTATAATACGATGTTTAGGATTGATAACCTGAGCTTCTATTACACCATTTCCAGAAAAATCTGTTAAAAGTCTAGTAATTTCTTCATTCAAGTTAAGATTTTTATCATCTTTTAACAATGGTTGAAGAGTATTATCTAAAAAGCCTACTTGAAGACGTCTTTCCTCTTGAAAATTATCAATTAGCTTTGTTTCTAATTGTCTAACAAAATAAGCACCAATTAATTCTAATGCAACCAATAATAAAATAATGAAAACAAACACAATTTTAAAATCGACTGATTGAAAAAATCCAATTTTCTTTTTCATGAAATTCTACTCCTGTTCGGGATTTCTTAAATAGTACCCAACCCCGCGCCTCGTAACCAACCACGTTGGATGACTCGGGCTGTCTTCAATCTTTTCTCTTAATCTTCTTACCGTTACATCTACCGTTCGAACATCGCCGAAATAATCGTATCCCCAAACCGTTTGCAATAAATGTTCTCTCGTCATCACTTGGCCAAGATGTCTAGCTAGGTAATGCAGTAGTTCAAATTCTCGATGAGTGAGTTCAATCGTTTCGCCTCTTTTTGAAACGATATACGCATCAGGATGTACCGTTAATGCTCCAACTTCAATATCATTGGTTTCTTCTTCTTCAACAACGACAGATTTTGCGTTACTATGTCGTCTTAAATTTGCTTTCACGCGTGCAACCAATTCACGATTTGAAAATGGTTTAGTTACGTAATCGTCTGCACCTAATTCTAAGCCAAGAACTTTATCAATTTCTGAATCTTTTGCTGTCACCATAATAATTGGCATATCATGTGTTTTCCTTATTTCACGACAAACTTCTAAACCATCAATTTTAGGCAGCATTAAATCTAAGAGAATCAAGTCTGGTTCAACTTCTTTTACTTGTTCTAATGCTTCTTCACCGTCATAAGCTGTAAATACTTCATAGCCTTCTTTTACTAAATTGAATTTTACAATATCTGAGATTGGCTTTTCATCATCAACTACTAAAATTTTCTTCATTATACTAAACCCTCCTTGGAGTTTTAATCTTTCAGATAAGAGAATAAAATAAAGCTACTCTATCCTCCATTATACCCAACACGTTAGGGAAGTGCAAAATAAAGTAGTATCCGCTTTCTTTCATGAACATAACTAGTAACAAACTCTAAGATAGTTTTTTATCGTTATTTCCCTGTTTTTTTGAAAACTGTTAGCGCAATAGTTTCACCAGCTCGTGCTTTTTGTTCTGGATTTAATTCATATCGATAAAGGTCACTACAACCATTAATAATCACTACTGATATCGTTAACTCTTTTTCTTGTTCCATTAAATAATCAAAATCTACTGTTGCTAATAGCTCGCCGCACTCAACTAACATTCCTATTTTCAAAGAACTTTTAAACCCTTTACCCCTCAAGGTTACCGTATCTAAGCCAATATGAACTAGTACTTCAATGCCTTTATCTGTAACAATACCATATGCATGTAATGCATCTGCAACTTGAAATAGCCTGCCGCTAACAGGCGAAAGTACATCCTCTGATGTAGGTTGTATTGCAAAACCATCACCCATCATTTTTTCTGAAAATACAGGATCTTTTACGTCTTCAATTGGAATAATTTTACCGTTTGTTACAGCATATAATTCTGTTTTAATTATTTCTTCCATAGTCGTTTCTTGTACTGGATTATTTGATAACGTACTCACTTTAATCATCCCCCAATGACATAGCATCTGCTTATTTCAATCAATTTTTTATTTGCTCTTCATGTAACCTTTATTGTAACGGATAAAAGCCCATTTGACTATATGTTCAAATAAATCTATCCTTTTTATTTCCCTCGTTTTATTAGGAAAAAGCCGACTTTGACTAGCAGATACGATTACATATTGTTTGGATATTCACACATTTAATGGTAATCTTAAGACATAAATTATCTTTAAGAATAGAAAGGAGCGCGAAAAATAGATGACTGGTGGGATTATAGCCTTAATCATTGCTGTTTTAGCTTTAATCGTGTTAACCGTATTCGGCTTGATTGTTTTGAAAAAAGTTTCTCATTTGATGAAAGAAATCAATAAAACGGCTGTTACTGCTCAAGATAAAATAGATTTTTTCACTAAGGATACTGATGCTATTACAGCCAAACTAAATCATATAACACAAAGAGCAAATGGATTATCTACAGAATTAAATATAAAAATGGAAAAAATCAATTATTTTTCTGAAACAACAACTGATTTTCAAGACGCTTTAGACGAATTAAAAAACTCAATCGAACGTTTCTTTTCAGGATTTTTTAATTTTTCAAATAAAAAATCACCTCATTATCCATCTTCTAGTACTATTTTAAAAAAAACAGCTAAAAAGCTTATTAAAAAAAGAAAAACAGCCTAGTTTTAGGTAACTAACTTAACTAAAGGAGAATGTCAAGATGTCAAAAAATAATTTTATGGGTACTTTATTTTTCGGAGCAGCTGCTGCCGTAACAGCATTATTATTTGCTCCAAAATCTGGAAAAGAATTGCGTAACGATATAAAAGAAGAATCATTATCAATGAAAAATCAGGTAATGGATAAAGTAAATGAGTTAGTAGATGAAGTAAAGGTAGCTTATAAAGAAGTTGAAGAAGAAATATATGATGAAAATCCAGAATTAGTTGATCCTAATGAAAGCGTTGAAAATAACTTAGATGAAATAGCTATCAGATTGGACCCAATGCCTATCCAAGATGAAATGCATCCTGATGAGTCAACAATGGAAGAATTAGCTCCTCACAATGATTTAAAAATTGATGATCGTCGTGGACAAATTTAATAGAGTTTAATAAAAAAGTTCTCTGCTAAAATGCAGAGAACTTTTTTAAAACTTTTTTATCAAGTACTTTGTTTCACCCAGACAGATAATGAACCAGCCTCAACAATAAAGTGACCCCATCCATTCTCGTCAATCGTTACAGAATCTTGACTATTTTCTAAATAATCTAAGAATAGTTCTCCAGATTGTTCTTCACCAATATACATATCTTTGTATCCTTTTTCTGAATTAGAAAGAATTACTGCACACCCATTTGGATTATCTTCATTACCCATTCGAGTCCAACCAATACAATTAGCATGATCTAAATAATCTACTTGCTCCCCATAAGCATAGTTAGCTCGAATATAAAGAAGTCGATCAATTATTTCTCTTTGGGGTTCAATTGGATTATCTCCTTTAATACCATAATAGTCACCATAAAATAGGCAAGGATAGCCTTTTTCTCGTAATAAAATTGAACCATAAGCCATTGGTTTAAACCATGGTTCAACAAACGATTCTAGTGATTGACCCGGTTGTGAATCATGATTATCAACAAATGTAACGGAATGAGAATCATTTTTTTGCATCAACGTTTTATTAAATAGCTTACGTAAGTCATAATCATTTCCTGATTTTGATGCTTGTTCAAAGTTTGTATGCAAACTTACATCAACTAAATCTAAATGAAAATCTCCTGCTTCTAAATAATTTTCCATCTCATCGTAAGTATTTCCCCAATACTCTCCGACTATATAAAATTGTTCACCAAATTCATCACGCATTGTTCTAACTAAATCAAAAATAAATTCTTCATTAATATGTTTAATCGCGTCTAACCTAAAGCCGTCTATGCCTGTCTCTGCTACAAACCACTTAGCCCAATTCTTTGTTTCTTCAATGATATCTGGATGACTGTAGTCAACATCAGCATACATCAAATAATCATAATTCCCATGTTCATCATTTACTTTATTATCATCTGCCCAACTCTTATTCTCTCCTTGAATAAGATAAATCGCTTCTTTACCGTTAGCTTGATTGTAATCAATTCCGGTAAAGTGCTCCCATGACCATTTAAATTTTGAATAGGTATCGTTTCTACCAGGATAGGTAAATTTAGTCCATCCTTCAATTTCGTAAGAATCGCTGACTGTTTCATTACGATTGTCAGGATCTACTTCAACCGCTAAAAATTTTTCTGTTTCATCTGCTCCAGCTTTATGATTTAACACAATATCTGCATAGACTTGAATACCGTATTTATGCAATTCATCTATCGCTGCTTTTAAGTCTTGTTTTACTCCATACTTCGTTCGAATAACTTCTTTTTGTTTAAACTCTCCTAGATCATACAAATCATAAATACCATAACCAACATCGTTCGTGCCTGTTGCTTTAAAGCAAGGTGGAATCCAGACGCTAGTTATCCCTATTTCACTCAAATGTTTTGCATCGTCTTTCAATCGTTGCCAATGTTTTCCATCGTCTTCTACAAACCATTCAAAATATTGCATCATAACCCCATTTTTCATCGTTTCATCTCCCTTATTATTCTTTTTCCTTAGGCTAAATAATAAGCCTTAAAAGAAATTTTGGCAATTTTTAAGCAATTGCAACTTCATTAGGTAAAAATAAAAAAACGTATCGGCTACGAAAAAAGCCCATACGTTTTCTTATTTTTGTACCTTAGAAATGACTAAAGTTGTGTCCAAATATCTTCTAGCACATTTGTTTGCTCCCGATCTGGACCTACTGAAAAAGTTAAAAGAGGTACTCCAACTAATTCAGAAACACGTTGAATATAGTGCTGTGCTTGGATGGGTAATTCTTCTAAGGTTTTACAACTTGTAATATCTTCACTCCAACCTGGTAATTCTTCGTATACAGGTTGACACTCTGCTAATTCTTTTAAGCTTGCTGGGTAGTATAAAATGTGTTTGTCTTCTCTTTCGTAAGCTGTACATATTTTAACTGTTTCTAATCCACTCAAAACATCAATTGAATTTAGCGAAAGATTAGTAATACCTGATACACGCTTAGAGTGACGCATAACGACAGTATCTAACCAACCAATACGACGTGGACGACCAGTCGTTGTTCCATATTCTTTTCCTATATCGCGGATGCGTTGACCGATATCGTCTTGTAACTCTGTTGGAAAAGGACCATCTCCTACACGAGAAGTATAAGCTTTACATACTCCTACTACTTTATCTATTTTAGATGGACCTACACCACTTCCAATCGTCACCCCTCCAGCTACAGGGTTAGAGGATGTTACAAAAGGATAGGTTCCTTGATCAATATCAAGCATCACTCCTTGAGCACCTTCAAATAATACACGCTTATTATCGTCTAATGCTTCGTTTAAAATAACTGAAGTATCACAGATATAATGCTTTATTTCTTGGCCATAGTGATAATATTCTTCAAAAACATCTGAAAATTCAATTGGCTTTGAATCAAATATTTTTGTGAACAGTTGATTTTTTTCTTCCAAATTAATACGTAAACGTTCTTCAAAAATTTCTTTATCTAATAAATCAGCCATTCTAATGCCTACTCTGGCAGCTTTGTCCATATAAGCAGGTCCAATTCCTTTAATAGTTGTTCCAATTTTTTGATCGCCTTTTGATTCTTCTTGTAATTGATCTAATTGAATATGATAAGGTAGAATAACATGAGCTCGATCAGAGATACGCAAATTATCTGTACTTACTCCATTTTCATGTAGGTAAGCTAATTCTTTAATAAGAGCTTTAGGATTAATAACAACGCCATTTCCAATCACACTTATTTTTTTAGAAGCAAATATGCCAGATGGGATCAAATGAAGTTTAAACGTTTTTCCATCAAATTTAATCGTATGTCCTGCATTGTCTCCTCCTTGATAACGTGCAATAATTTCTGCTTTTTCACTTAAAAAATCTGTAATTTTACCTTTTCCTTCATCGCCCCATTGTGTACCAACTACTACTACTGAAGACATCAAAACACCTCGTTTATTTTTTATTTTCTAAAACACTCGGTTAGTTTATCAGTATTCTTAAAAAAATTCAATTAAAATCCGAATATTCCTTATTTAAAATGAAAATTATCGTCAAATAAACGAATAATTAATAATTTATTCATAAAAAATAAAGTTAAAAACGAACGATATCGTCTTTAACCTTATTTCTTATCTTTGAGGTATATCATCTGGGAAATAAGATAGAGATGAAAACTTATTGTATTCCTTAATAAATAAAAGCTTAACTGTTCCACGTGCTCCACTTCTATTTTTCTCAATAATAACTTCTATGATGTTTTCTTGGCCTGCCATATCTGAATCTTCATCTTCATCGCTTTCTTCACGATCATAGTAATCATCTCGATAAAGAAACGCAACAATATCAGCATCTTGCTCGATAGAACCAGACTCACGAATATCACTCAAAACTGGGCGCTTATCTTGTCGCTGTTCAACTCCACGTGACAACTGAGATAATGCCATAACAGGTACATCCAATTCTTTAGCTAACTTCTTTAATTGCCGTGAAATTTCAGAGACTTCCTGTTGACGGCTCTCTCTACCAGTTCCTTCAATTAGCTGTAAATAATCAATTAAAATAAGACCTAATTCACCTTTTTCTTGCTTCAACCGCCGACATTTCGCTCTGATCTCAGCGACTCTAATTCCTGGTGTGTCATCTATGTAAATACTCGCTTTAGATAGACTACCCATCGCCACAATCAAATTTTGCCATTCCTCTTCGGAGAGATTTCCGGTCCGTAAATTACTAGCATCGATACTTCCTTCAGCACAAAGCATTCGATTAACAAGTGATTCTGCACCCATTTCTAAACTAAAGATAGCGACTGTTTTATCTGTTTTTGTTCCAACATTTTGAGCAATATTTAAAGCAAAGGCCGTTTTACCAACAGCTGGTCTAGCAGCTAAAATGATTAATTCTTCTTTTTGAAGTCCTGCTGTCATCTTATCTAGAGCCTTATAGCCTGTTGGTAATCCCGTAATTTCTTCATCATTTTGGTACAGTTCATCAATTCGTGCAATAGAAGTATTTAAAACTTCTGAAATAGACAAAAAACCGCTTCTACTACGTTTTTCAGAAACTTCTAATATACTACGCTCTGCTTCATCTAAAATAGACGCAAGCTCGTCTCCTTCGTCATATCCCTTTGCAACGATTTCTGTCGCTGTTCGAATTAAATTTCTTAAAATAGATTTCTGCTCAACAATTTTAGCATAATGCTCCATATTAGCAGCAGTGGGAACAATCATAGCTAATTCAGCTAAATAAGCCATTCCGCCAACATCTTCTAATTGATTTTTAGATTCTAATGCATTTGTGATGGTTACAATATCAATAGCTTCATTATTATTATTTAAATCCAACATTGTTTGAAAAATAAGTTGGTGTCCACGTCGATAAAAATCTTTTGCTTCAATAAATTCTAACGCTCCTACAACCGTATCAGGATCCAAGAAAACAGAACCTAATACAGCTTGTTCAGCTTCAATACTCTGAGGTGGTAAGCGGTCCTGAAAAGCTTCATTTGCCAATTTTCCTCTTCCTTTCAATAGTACAATTTTATTCTACTATTTTTAACGGATTATCTTTCTTATTTTACCTTAGTCTTATACTAAACACAATCAATTAATACGAACATCCGTTCCTTTTTTATTGCAATTAAAAAATGTTTAATCAGCTTTTTCTCTGATTAAACATTTTAGTAGAACAGTTTTATTCAGGTAATACATTTACCGTCATTGTCGCAACAACTTCAGGATGAATTTTAACATCTACTTTCATTGATGTAACTGTACGAATGGGAACATTTAATTCAATCTTACGTTTATCTAATTTTATTCCTAATTGTTTTTGAGCTGCTGCTGAAATTTGTTTAGTTGTAATTGAACCAAATAATCGACCATCCTCAGCTGCCTTAGATTTAATAACTAGCGCATTAGATTCTTTTTCTAATAAGTTCTTAACTTCTTGTGCTTCTTGCTTAATTTCAGCTTGTTGCTTTTCTTCAGCATGAATTTTTCCTTTTAATTCGCTTAGAGAACCTGTTGTTGCTTCTTTAGCTAATCCGTTTTTAATTAAGAAGTTATGTGCATATCCATCAGCTACATTTTTGACTTCTCCTTTTTTACCTTTACCTTTTACATCTTTCAATAAAATAACTTTCATTCTTATTCCTCCTCATCTTGTTTAGCTACTACTATTCGTAATTTCTCTTTTACTTGTGCGATAGTACAATTCTCTATTTGTGTAGCTGCATTTGATAAGTGCCCACCGCCACCAAGTTCTTCCATAATAATTTGAACATTTATTTCGCCTAAACTTCGAGCACTAATGCCTACTTTTCCATCAGACCGTTTAGTGATGACAAAGGCAGCATCGACATCTGTCATTCCTAACATGGTATCTGCTGTTTGTGCCGCCACAACTGTATCATAAATCTTGTCCTCTTCGCCAATAGTAACCGCCATCTTATCACTAATAAATTCAATTGTTTTAATTAAATGACTACGAAGTAAATACGTATCTTTATCTTCTTTTAAAAAGCGTTGAATTAGAACAGCATCGGCTCCACAAGACCTCAGATAACTAGCAGCATCGAATGTACGCGAACCTGTGCGTAAAGAAAAACTCTTAGTATCCACTATTATACCACCTAGCATCGCTGTTGCTTCAATTTTATTAATCGAATCAGCTTCGCTTGGTTGATATTCAAATAATTCTGTAACAAGTTCTGCAGTTGATGAAGCATAAGGTTCAATGTAGACTAGTACTGGTTTATCTGGAAATTCTTCACTTCTTCGATGGTGATCGATAATAACAATGTCATTAATTTGATTCACTAGTTTAGGTGCTATAGAAAGTGAAGGACGATGGTGATCTACCATTACTAATAAAGTCGTAGAAGTAAACATTTCTTCAGCAGTCTCAGGCGTAATCATATATCGGCTAATGGAATTGTCTTTTTCTACTTCTTCAATTAATTGCTTGATATCTTTACTAAGATTATCTGGATCTATAATAATCCAAGCTTCCTTGTTATTCATCTCAGCAATTCTTCGAACACCCAGTGCAGATCCAATAGCATCCATATCAGGATAACTATGTCCCATAATAAAAATTTGATCGGATTGTTTCATTAATTCTTGCAAAGCTTGACTAATAATCCTGGAACGAACACGCGTTCTCTTCTCCATTGGATTTGTTTTTCCTCCATAGTAACGTGGTTCACCACTAGATGATTTGACAACAACTTGATCTCCACCTCTACCTAATGCTAAATCAAGATTAATTTGAGATTGCTTAGCTAGTAGACTCAAGTCATTGTTATCATAAGCTAATCCAATACTTAATGTTAATGGAAAATTTTGTTTAGAAGTTCTTTCTCTAATCCGATCAATAATAGCGAATTTATCTTCTTCTATTTTTTCTAAAGACCATTGATGCATCATAACGATAAAGCGGTCTTCTGATACTCTTTTTAGATAGATATGGTGTTCTTTTGCCCAATTAGATAATTCTGTCGTAACAAAATTATTTAAATTAGAAATACTTCGATCATTCATTCCTTGGATAATTTCATCATGATTGTCTACAAAAATATTTCCAATTACAATTTTTTCATCTTCATATTTCACTTTGATTTGGGCATATTCAGTAATATCCATTAAATAGACAACACGGATATCTTCCTGAATAATAATTTGATAAACATTTTCGCCCCAATGAACGGTTTGTAAACCTGAAGACTGGCTACTTTCAATGACATCTGCTAATTCTTTATCAATCTCAGAAATTTTTTTCCCTAAAACTCCTTGATGCCCGAAATAATTTTGAAGATAAGGATTTGTCCATTGTACTTCATATTCTTCATTAAACAGTAAAATACCAATCGGCATTTTGATAAGTGCTTCTTGTTCTCCTCTTTTAATTCGGTAAGATAAATCAGTAATATATTTGTGTGTTTCTACACTGATTTTTTTAGCCAAGTAATACAAAGAAAGAACTGTAATGATAAAAGCAACTAGCAAAACTATTCCGATCATAAAATGGACAAAAAAACCTAATATGATTGTAATCCATTGCAATAAACCAATAACAACAGAAAACCATTTAAATTTAGTATCATTTAAAAAATTCGGGAGCTTTTCCATAGATAACTTTTTCATAATTAACTCCTTTTGATCTGTTCCTTTATTTAAGCAACAACTTATATTTTAACATGTTTTCTATTTGGATACTAGATATTAGATTTCTAAAATTGTTTCACATGAAACAATTTTAGAAATCTAATACATAAAACTAAAGCAAAAAAAAGAATCATGATAAATTATCACGATTCTTTCTAACTCTTTTATTCAGCTGTGACGAATGGTAATAATCCCATGATACGTGCACGTTTGATTGCAATTGTTATTTTACGTTGGTTTTTAGCTGAAGTGCCACTAACACGACGAGGTAAAATTTTACCTCTTTCAGAGATAAATCGTTTTAAAAGATCAAGATCTTTAAAATCGATATGTTCAATGTGGTTAGCTGCAATATAATCAACTTTACGGCGCTTACGTCCGCCTCTACGTTGGATAGCCATTTTTCTATTCCTCCCTTATGTTTCTAATTTAAATTAGAACGGTAAATCATCATCTGAAATATCAATCGGCTGGCTACTCTTTTCGAATGGATCCGAGTTTCCAAAATCAGGATATTGTGAATTTTGATTTTGAGGAGCTGATTTTTGCGAATAATTATTTTGTGTTTGGCTAGTTGAACTTTGCTGATATGTCTTCGCTGTATTACCTGTATCATCTGAACCTCGACGTTGGTCGTTGGCAGACTTAGATTCTAACATTGAAAAATTCTCAACAACTACTTCAGTAACATAAACACGCTGTCCTTGTTGGTTGTCATAAGAACGTGTTTGAATACGTCCTTCTACACCAATCAACGATCCCTTACGAGTGAAGTTAGCTAATGTTTCAGCCGTCTTTCTCCAAGCTACGCAGTTAATGAAATCTGCTTCTCTTTCACCTTTTTGGTTTGTAAACTGTCTGTTTACCGCTACAGTAAACGATGCAACAGCTGCACCATTTGAAGTGTATCTCAAATCCGCATCTTTAGTTAATCTTCCAACTAAAACAACATTATTAATCACAATAATAGCTCCTTTCAAAAAATTGTTTCACATGAAACAATCACAAATTTAAGCTTCTACTTTAATAGTCATATGACGTAAAATATCATCATTGATTTTAGATAGACGATCGAATTCATTGATTGCTGCTGCGTCTGTTGCTGATAGTTTTACGATATGATAAATTCCTTCGTGGAATTTTTTAATTTCGTAAGCTAAACGGCGTTTAGACCAGTCTTTAGATTCAGTGATTTCAGCACCATTATCTTTTAAAATAGTATCGAAACGTTCGATTAAAGCAGCTTTGTCAGCTTCTTCAATGTTTGGACGAATAATGTATAAAATTTCGTAGTTTGTTACTTTGCTCATCTTGACTGTCACCTCCTTATGGACTTTGGCTCATTCATTTGAACGAGCAAGGAGAGCATCTATATATAGATTACTCACGTTTAATAAATATATCATATTCTCTAACAAACAGCAATACTTTTTGTTGAAACTTATTCTCAATTTCAAAAACCAACTGATTTATCCCTTTATTTTTGAAAAATCATGCTATTTATTTGATAAACTCGATTAAATTACTTATGGAAATTAAAAATAGACTTTAAACGAGCTAACGAACCTCACTTAAAGTCTATTTAACTTACTTATTCTTTTTGATCAGTCTCTTCTTCACTTGATAAAGATTCTTCTACATCCGGTTTTGATTCGGTTGTAAGAATAAGTTCATCTGTTGAAATGACTTCTAAATCAGTTTTTTCTTCTTGCACGTCTACTTCTTCAGCTTCTACTTTTGCCATAGTAGATACAGCACCATTATCCCCTACACGTATTAAGCGTACACCCAGTGTTACGCGTCCAGTTTGCGAGATACTAGATGCACTAAAGCGGATGATGACACCAGCATTAGTAATGAGCATGATATCTTCTTCACCTTTTACAGTCGTTAAACCAGCTAAGTTCCCATTTTTTTCGGTAATGTTAGCCGTCTTGACTCCCTTACCACCACGGCCTTTAATAGCATACTCACTTGCACTTGTGCGTTTGCCATATCCTTTTTCGGTAATAATTAGCACTTCAGATTCAGGTGTTAATAAATCCATACCCACAACATAATCCTCTTCACGTAAACGAATACCACGAACACCACTAGCACTTCTTCCCATATTACGCACAGCATTTTCTTCAAAACTTACTGCGTAGCCTTGATGTGTTCCAATGATAATATTTTGTTTTCCATCTGTGATAGAAACTTTCATTAGTTCATCATTTTCACGTAACACAATTGCTCTGATTCCGTTGCTTCGTATATTTAAGAAGGCTGAAATACTTGTGCGCTTAACGGTTCCTTGACGTGTTGTAAAGAAGAGGTAACGATCATCGTCTTCTTTATTTTTCAGATTAATAACCGTCTGAATTTTTTCATCTGAGTCTATTCCTAATAGATTAATAACAGGAATACCTTTAGCCGTGCGACCATATTCTGGAATTTCATAGCCTTTAGAACGATACACTTTTCCACTATTCGTGAAGAATAGCAACGTATCGTGGGTTGAACAAGAAACCAACGTTTCAATGAAGTCATCGTTATGAACGCCCATTCCCTGTACACCACGGCCACCACGTCTTTGCGTTTTGAACTCTGAGCTTGCAATACGCTTTACGTATCCGTTATGAGTCAATGTGATAACTACTTCTTCTTCTTCGATTAAATCTTCATCTTCAAGGCTGAGTACTTCACCAACTAATAATTCTGTTCGACGAGCATCACCAAAACGATCTTGTAGTTCTAGTAATTCTGTCTCAATAATCGTATGGACGCGTTCTGGATTATCTAAAATATCCTTCAAATCAGCAATTAGTGCAATCAAATCATTGTATTCAGACTCTATTTTTTCACGCTCTAAACCTGTTAAACGAACCATTCGCATATCTAATATCGCTTGAGTTTGTTTATCAGATAAACCATATATCTCAATCAACGCATTTTTAGCTACTTCACCTGTTTTCGATCCACGAATAATGCGGATGATTTCATCTATATGATCTAAAGCAATACGCAGACCTTCAAGAATGTGTGCACGTGCTTCTGCTTTTCGCTTATCATATGCTGTTCTTCTACGGATAATATTTTCTTGGTGCTTTAAGTATTCCTCTAAAATTTCTTTTAAGCTTAATACTTTTGGAACACCATTGACAATAGCTAACATATTAAAGCCAAAAGATGTTTGTAAAGAAGATAATTTGTATAAATTATTTAAGACTACACTCGCACTCATATCACGACGGACATCAATAACTACACGCATGCCATCACGGTCTGATTCGTCCGCTAGATCAGTTATTCCTTCAATTCGCTTATCTCTAGCCAAATCAGCAATACGTTCAACTAAGCGGGCTTTATTCACCATATAAGGCAATTCGTGCACAATGATTCTTTCTCTACCCGTTTTTGTGATTTCAATTTCTACTTTCGCACGAATCGTAATAGAGCCTCGACCTGTTTCATAGGCTCTTCTAATACCTGATTTACCCATTACTAACCCACCAGTTGGAAAATCTGGACCAGGCAAAGCTTCCATTAAGTCAGCAGTTGTTGCCTCAGGGTCTTTCATCAAGATATGGAGCGCAGAAATAACCTCGGTCAAGTTATGTGGTGGAATATTTGTTGCCATTCCTACAGCAATTCCTGTTCCTCCATTGACTAAAAGATTAGGAAAACGAGCAGGTAAAACTTCTGGTTCTCGCTCTGAGCCATCATAGTTATCACGATAATCAACTGTATCTTTGTTTAAGTCACGCAACATTTCTAAAGCCATCCGAGTCATTCGAGCCTCGGTATACCGCATTGCTGCAGCGCCATCTCCATCAACTGAACCAAAGTTTCCATGTCCATCCACTAATGGATAGCGGTAACTAAAATCTTGTGCCATACGAACCATTGATTCATAAATCGCACTATCGCCGTGAGGATGATATTTACCCATAACATCTCCAACAATACGAGCTGATTTTTTATGGGCTTTATCAGGCGTAACGCCTAATTCACTCATTCCATACAATATTCTACGATGAACTGGTTTTAATCCATCACGTACATCAGGTAATGCCCGTGCTACAATAACACTCATTGCGTAATCAAGGAATGATGTTCGCATTTCCTGGCTTAAATTTTTATGTTCAATATTTTCTTCAAATTCTTCGGCCATTCTTCATTATCCTCCCTTGATTAAATATCTAAGTTCTGAACGTAGCGAGCGTTGTCTTCAATGAATTTACGACGTGGTTCCACTCTGTCACCCATAAGCATGTCCATTACTTGATCTGCTTCAATTGCGTCTTCAACAGTAATCTGAAGCAAACGTCTATTTTCTGGATTCATTGTTGTATCCCATAATTGTTCAGCATCCATTTCACCTAAACCTTTGTAACGTTGAATAGAAGGTTTAGGTGCAAGAGGCCATTCTTTCAATAATTTATCTAATTCTTCTTCAGAATCAAGATAGACCATTTTTTTACCTTGTTTTACTTGATATAAAGGCGGTTGTGCAATATAAACAAATCCTGCCTCAACAACTGGTCGCATATAACGATAGAAAAGTGTTAAGAGTAATGTCCGAATATGTGCCCCATCAACATCGGCATCCGTCATAATAACTAATTTATGGTAGCGAGCTTTCGATAAATCGAAATCCCCACCAAAGCCGGTTCCCATAGCTGTAAAGAGTGCGCGTATTTCCTCGTTACCTAAAATCCGATCTAATGTCGCTTTTTCAACGTTTAGAATTTTACCACGGATAGGCAGAATTGCTTGGAATAAACGAGAACGTCCTTGTTTAGCTGAACCTCCAGCAGAATCTCCCTCAACAATGAATATTTCACTAATCTCTGGGTTTTTACTAGAACAATCTGCTAATTTACCTGGTAAATTACTAATTTCTAAGCCACTTTTTTTACGTGTCACTTCACGAGCGCGTTTTGCTGCTAAACGAGCTCGTGAAGCTAGAAGTCCTTTTTCAACTATTTTTCGTGCTGTTTGAGGATTTTCCATTAAAAACTTATCAAAATGTGCAGAAAAAAGACGATCGGTAATCGTTCTTGCTTCAGAGTTACCCAATTTTGTTTTTGTCTGTCCTTCAAATTGAGGATCTGGGTGTTTGATCGAAACAACAGCCGTTAGTCCTTCACGTACATCTTCACCCGTCAGGTTATCTTCGTTTTCCTTTATTAGTTTATTGCGTTTTGCGTAGTCATTGATAACACGTGTTAAAGCTGTTTTGAAACCAGACTCATGTGTTCCACCTTCATAAGTATGAATATTATTCGCAAATGTTAATAAATTAGAATGATAGCCATCTGTGTACTGCATCGCTACTTCAACCGCGATGCCTTGTTGCTCGCCTTCTAGAAAGATTGGCTCTTCGAATAAAATATTTTTATTTTTATTTAAGAATCCAACGTAACTCTTTATACCACCTTCGTAGTAATATTCTTGCAGTTGAGGTTTTTCTTCTCTCTTATCCTCAATCGTTATTTTTAATCCTCGATTTAAAAATGCTAATTCACGAACACGAACAGCTAGCCTGTCATAATCAAAAATAATGGTTTCTTTAAAAATTTCCGTATCAGGTAAAAAATTGACCGTTGTACCATGACGATCTGTATCACCAATAATCTCAACATCATTTAAAACAGCGCCCCTAGAGTAACCCTGGAAATAAATTTTTCCATTTTTGTGTACTCGCACTTCCAGACTTGACGATAAGGCATTCACAACGGAACCACCTACCCCATGTAAACCACCAGAGACCTTATAGCCTCCGCCACCAAATTTCCCACCAGCATGAAGGATGGTAAAGACTGTTTCAAGAGCTGGACGACCTGTTTTCTTTTGAATATCGACAGGAATTCCACGCCCATTATCAATTACAGTAATCCCATTATTAACTTCAACAATCACGTTAATTTCATCTGCAAATCCAGCTAGCGCTTCATCTATTGAGTTGTCTACAATTTCCCACACTAAATGGTGCAAGCCTTCTCCACTTGTTGACCCAATGTACATACCGGGTCGTTTACGTACAGCTTCTAATCCTTCTAATACTTGAATTTGACTTGCATCATAATCTTGGGCTATATCATTTTTACTTCTAATTTCTTCAGACAAATTCATTCACTCTCCGTTTCTACATGACCATTCTCAATTCGGAAGACCTTGGGAGCTTCCAACATTTCTTTTTTAACTCCATCTAAACTAGTCGTTGTTAAAAAAGTTTGAACTTTATTTTGAATCGCCTTTAGTAAATGCGTTTGGCGTTCATCATCTAATTCAGACAGGACATCATCCAGCAATAAAAGTGGATATTCACCCGTCATTTCTTTCATCAAATCAATTTCTGCTAGTTTAATACTTAGAGCTGCTGTTCTTTGTTGACCTTGGGAGCCATAGGTTTGTACGTGTCTTTGGTTAACTTTAAATTTTAAATCATCTCTATGAGGGCCAAAAAGAGTGATCCCTTGATCTAATTCTCGTTTTTGCCCCTCTTTATATGTTTGAAGCAAATCTAGATAGATTTGTTTTTTATCTTGCGTATTAGATAAAGCAACCGTGGACTGGTACTCAATTTCTAAGCATTCTTTTTGTTTAGAAATTTCATAATGAATTGGTGCAGCCCAATTTCCTAATTTAGTTACAAATAAATAGCGTTCAGCTAAAATAGCTGCACCATGCTCAGCTAATTGTTCGGTTAAGACTTCTAAAAAAGTAAGATCTTGTTTTTTTTGAAAAGCTAGTTGTTTTAAATATTGGTTTCGTTGCTTCAATATCCGTTGGTATTGCACTAAATGGTGTAAATAAATAGGGCTCATCTGCCCCATTTCCATATCTATGAATTTTCTTCTTACGGATGGTGAGCCTTTGACTAACGATAAATCCTCAGGAGCAAAAAGAATAACATTTAAATTACCAATATAGGCACTTAATTTTTTTTGCTCTAAATGATTAAATTTAGCCTTTTTGCCTTTAGTAGAAATTGAGATAGCTAGAGGGAAATTAGAGCTTTTTTTTTGAATTCTTCCACTTACTCGTGCGTTATCTTGTTCCCAGCGAATCAATTCTTTATCATTTGCTGTTCGATGGCTTCTTGCCATAGCTAACACATAGATAGCTTCCATTAAACTCGTTTTACCTTGTGCGTTTTCTCCTAAAAAAACATTAATTCCTTGGGAAAAAGTTACCTCGGCACTTTCATAATTGCGATAATTTAACAGTTGGATATCTTTCAAGAACATTAGTGCTCATCCTTAGTCTTAGTTGTTTTTTTAGCTGAATGAACAGATTGAACAAAAAATGTTCCTTCTCCTGAAATTTCTACAACTGTTCCTGGATAAAGTTTTTTGCCCCTTCGGTTTTCTAGCTCATTATCAACCATGATAGTGTTTTCAGCTAAATAACCTTTTGCCATTCCACCACTGCCAATAATATTAGCATGTTTTAAAAACTGACCTAAAGTAATAAATTCGTTACTAATTGAAATAGTCTTTTTCATTAAATCACCTGCTTTCATTAAAATAAGCGTGGAGTATAAAAACCACGCAAGTCGCACTCATTTATTAGCTTTATTATACCTTTTATTTATGAAGAATACAATCGCTATTAGAATTTAGATAAGGTTCTTTACGTTTTGATGACTAGATACAAAAAGACCTTAAATATGCGAAAGTTGCTTAAAAGTGAAAAAAAACCTGTTTTTGAATGATTCAACAAAAAAACAACTCTTCTGATGATTCAGAAAAGCTGTTTTGTATTTATTAAAATGTACGGACAGGTGTAATCAATTGGATAAATGTCTGATCATTTTCACTTGGTACCAAAATGAACGGTCGAACAGGTGAAGTAAATTTAATTTTAATTGTTGTTTGTCCAAAAGTCCTTAAGGCATCTTTCATATAATCCGGATTAAAGGACAATTCAATTGGATCTCCATTAACTGAAATATAGTCTAGTTCTTCTTGGACATTACCTATATCTGGCGAATTTCCTGAAATTTCAACTAAATCTGGATGAATGGTAATTTTAACAACATTATTTTTTCCTTCATGTGAAAGCAACGAAGCTCTTTCAATTGCACCTAACAAAATATTTGCATTAAATTCGATTTCTGTCACGGATGTTTCAGGTATTAGACGTTTTGTATCTGGATAATAACCTTCTAGTAAACGAGAATAGAAAAACATATTTTCTGTTTTAAATAAAACTTGGTTTTCAGTAATGATTAATTCAATTGTTTCAGAATTGTCATCTAATGTACGAGATAATTCAATTAAACTTTTACCCGGAATGATAACGTTATATTTTTTCCCAGCTTGTTCTTCAGTCATTTCTAAAGGAATAATTCGTTGACTTAATCTATGGCTGTCTGTAGCAACAGCTAAAATTTGTCCGTTTTCTATAACTATATTAATTCCTGTTAAAATTGGTCTGCTTTCATGGGTAGAAACAGCAATTACAGTTTGCCCTATTACTTGTTTAAACAAACCTACTGGTAAATGAAAAGATTCATTTGTGTCAATTACTGGTAAGTGAGGGTAATTATTTGCATCTAAGCCATTAATCGTAAATGAAGCCGTTGCTGAAGTAATTAATGTTTGAAAATGATCAAGAACTTCTATTTCCATTGTTTCTTCAGGTAATTTTTTTACGATTTCACTAAAGAAACGAGCTTGCAATACAATGCTACCAGTTTTTTCAATGATTAATGTGTTGGATTCATCTGATACCGGAATAAATGTTTCTATGGAGATATCGGAATCACTACCGGTTAACGTAATTCCTTCTTCATTTGCTACGATTTTTATACCAGTCAAAATAGGAATAGTCGTTCTTGAAGAAATAGCTCTCTGAACATCAGCCATACTTTTCAAAAATGCGCTTCTTTTTATTGTAAATTTCATTGAATAAACCTCCAAAATATAGTTAATTAATTTAATAAGATCTTTAGTAATAGTAGTAGGGCCTGTGGATACTGTTGGTAAGTAGGTTTAGCCTAAATACAGCAAGGTTTTGCACATGTGGACAACTTGTGGAAAAAACAAGGACAACTTTCATAGTTATGCACATGTGAATAAACTATTTTTTGACGAATGAGAAAAAATAAGAAGATAGTTACCTTGAAAGTTAACTTAGTTTATTTTTTATTTCTTCTATGTCTTGTCTTAATTGATAATCTTTTGTAATGGCACGATTGATTTTTTCGTAGGCATGGATAACAGTGGTATGATCTTTCCCACCAAATTCAGCACCGATTTTTGGTAAAGAATTTGCAGTTAGTTCACGTGATAGAAACATAGCAATTTGTCTAGGTAAAACAATCGCTTTGACACGCTTTTTACCTTTTAAATCAGTTAGAGAAATTTGATAATATTTAGCGACAACATTTTGAATATCTAAAATAGATAAGATAGTTGGTTTATTTGAAGGAAGCATACTTTTCAAAGCATCTGCTGCAAGACTCGTAGTGATATCTCGACTTTCGATAGCTGCGAATGCTTGAACCCGTACCAAAGCTCCTTCTAGTTCACGAATATTAGAATCAATTTGTCCTGCGATGTAACTTAAAGTATCATCAGGGATTTCTAACCGCTCTGCATTTGCTTTTTTTCTTAAAATAGCAATACGTGTTTCAAGATCAGGTGGAGTAATATCGACAGATAAGCCCCAAGCAAAGCGTGATATTAATCGTTCTTGTAATTTAGGAATTTCATTAGGTAAGCGATCACTAGTCAATACAATCTGTTTGCGATCATCGTATAAAGCATTAAAGGTATGGAAGAATTCTTCTTGTGTTCCTTCCTTATCTGCAAAGAACTGGATATCATCTACCAATAACAAGTCAACACTGCGGTATTCGTTTCTAAATTTTTCCTGTGTTTTATTTTGGATTGAGTTAATAAAATCATTTGCAAAGGTTTCACTACTTACATATTTCACTTTCGCATCTGGATTGAGTAGCAACATTTGATGGCCGATAGCATGCATTAAATGTGTTTTTCCTAATCCAACTCCACCATAAAAAAATAAGGGATTATAGATGGTTCCGGGTTCCTCTGCAACGACTAATGCAGCAGCATGAGCCATTTGGTTGCCTTTACCAATAACGAAAGTATCGAAAGTATACTTATCGTTTAATTGAATATCTTTTCTAAAGGAATTTTTTTGTATCAAAGATTGACTTTGTTGTCTTCCGTTATGATTAGAATTTTCTTGTTCATTCTTTATAACAAATAGCGGTGAGATTTCGCGACTAGAGTATTCATATATATTTTCAACAATACGAGTAGCTAAATTATTTTCCCAATACTCTTTATGTAAAGAGGATGGAACTTCAATAATAATATTATTTTCAGTTATACGAATTGGATTGGCACTTTCAATCCATGTATCGTAGCTGACCTTTGATAATGATTCTTTAAATTTTTCTTTTAAAAAATTCCACAAAGATTGTAAATCATCCAAACAGAGAACCTCCTTTATAAATATGTCTGTTTCATTTTAGCACGTTAATAAAAAGTTTTCCACAGATAGTTTAATCCTGTTAAATAATTATCCCGAACCTGTAGATATTGTTATCCACAGGTGAAAAATAACTGTGTATAACAATTATTTATCCACCACTTATAAGATTTAAAGTGGATAAGTAATCTTTTATAAGCCTATATCGATAGCGTTTTCAGTAGTTATCCACAGAAATATTATATTTAAGAAAGAGCTATGTACACAGGTTGTTCATTTGTGGATAACTATATTGTAACTTAAATTTAATAAAAGCACAAAAAAAAGTTATACTAAGACATGTGGATAATAAAAACGGATTGTGGATATCTTTTGCTAATAGAAAATACGACACAATTGACTATAAGTTTTTAGTTATAGTCGTTTGTTTTAAGTAAAGATAGCGATTATTTAGTAGATAAAAAGATTGAATGCAGTAGTTAAAAGGAGTATTTTTTTCAGTGAAAAACACTAAAAAAATAGGTTAAATAGATTGATTCTAACAAATAATTGAAAGAAATTCAGTAAAAATATGAAAAGAAGGTTTCTTATTTTTTTTATTTATGCTATCATGTTGAAGTGAATGATTGAAAATAAGAAGTTCTTAATTTGATAGGACTATTTTTATTTCGTTATCATAAAATTAAAACTGTCTTATACTGATGAAAAAAATTAATGAGAGATAGTTAT